>NZ_BAAGSN010000001.1:0-87519 GCF_054782415.1 Sinomonas soli
AAACCACCGTCAACACCGGCCACGGCGACCCCACCACCATCGCCACCGAAGCCCCCCACCTCCAGAACTGGATCACCCGCGGCCACTGACCCCCACCCCGCCCCACAGGCCACGCTGGCCTGTGGGACGGCTCACTCCGTAGCACAGGGTCTGGCAGAATCAGCCCATGGGGAACCCATTGGTGTCCGATGACCCAGACGAGGCGCGTTCCGGCAACGGCGTGCAGGCCGTCGAACGGGTCGTCAGGGCCCTCGAGATCCTCGCCCAGGAGGGGAGCGCCGCGGTCGGCGACATGGCCGAGCGCATGGGCGTGCACAAGTCCACTGCCTCCCGCATCCTCGGCGCCCTTGAGACCCATGGCTTTGTGCAGCAGAGCAGCCGGCGCGGGAAGTACCAGCTCGGCGTCGGTCTCCTGCGCATCGCGAGCTCCATCCCGCGTCGCCTGAGCCTGGTCCACGCCGCGCGGCCCGTGCTCGAAGACCTCGCCCAGCAGTACGGCGAGACCGTGAACCTGGCCGTGCGCCGCGACGTCTATGCGGTCAACGTGGACCAGGCGATGGGCTCGGCCAACCTCGCGAGCTTCGACTGGATCGGCAGCCTCACGCCCCTGCATTCGACCTCGAGCGGCAAGGTCTTCCTCGCCTACCTCCACGCGAGTGATCGGGAAGAACTGCTCCGGCGGGCCGAGCTGACGTCCTTCACGCCGCACACGCTCAGTCGGGCGGAGCTCATGAAGGAGCTTCCGGACATCGTGCGGCGGGGCTATGCCTCCACGCGCGGGGAGCTGGAGGAAGGGCTCAACGCGATCGCGGCGCCCGTGTTCGGGCACATGGGGGATGTGATCGGGGCCGTGAGCCTCTCCGGGCCGGCCTTCCGCTTCGATCCCGCCACGGACCCGGGGACCGTGAAGGCGGTCATCAGGGCAGGCGAGGAGATCACTGAGCTCATGGGTGGTCCGGCCTCCCAGGATCGCTCCCAGGAGGCCGGACGCTGAGCTGTGCCTAGCGGCTCGCCCCGTGCTCGGTCTCCGCGCCGGCGGCGGTCCCCCCGGCGTCCGCGCCGAACCATCCGCTGGGGGCGGGGCTGAGGTTCTGCCAGATGTGCTTCGCCTCGCGGTATTCGTCCAGGCCTGCTCGACCGAGCTCCCGGCCGATTCCCGATTTGCCGAAGCCGCCCCACTCGGCCTGCGGGACATAGGGGTGGTAGTCGTTGATCCACACCGTCCCGTGCCTCAGGGCGCCCGCCACGCGCTGGGCCCTGGAGGCGTCGGAGGTCCAGACCGCTCCTGCCAGTCCGTACTCGGTGTCGTTGGCGATCGCGATGGCCTCGGCCTCGTCGCGGAACGTCTCCACCGTGAGCACGGGCCCGAAGGACTCCTCCCGGACCACGCTCATGCCCACCCGGCAGCCGCCAAGCACGGTGGGCGGGTAGAAGAAGCCGTCCGCGAGGGGGCCCTGCGCCGGGATGTAGCCGCCGCACAGGAGCTCGGCGCCCTCGGCGATGCCGGCCTGGACGTAGGCATGCACCTGTTCCCGGTGCTTGGCCGAGATGAGCGGCCCCGTCTCGGCATCCGGATCGAAGGGGCCCCCCATCCGGATCGTCTGGGCCCGCTCGACGACCTCGGCCACGAAGCGCTCAGCGATCGACTCCTCGACCACGAGCCGCGCCCCTGCCGAGCAGACCTGGCCGGAGTGCAGGAAGACGGCCGTCAGGGCATTGTCGACCGCGGAGTCCCAGTCCGCATCGGCGAAGACCACGTTCGGGTTCTTCCCCCCGAGCTCGAAGGCCACGCGCTTGACCGTCTGCGCGGCGGCCGCCATGATCGTCTGCCCGGTGGAGAGCCCCCCGGTGAGCGAGACGAGGTCCACCCTCGGGTCGGCGCTCAGTGGGCCCCCCACCGTGGACCCCCTGCCTGTGACGAGGTTCGCGACGCCTGCCGGCACACCGGCCTCGGCCAGCGTCTCCATGAGCAGGATCGACGTCGAGGGTGTCAGCTCGCTCGGCTTGAGGACGAACGAGTTGCCGGCGACGAGCGCGGGAGCCACCTTCCACGCGGCCTGCAGGAGCGGGTAGTTCCACGGTGCGATCAGGGCGCACACGCCGAGGGGCTCGTAGACAACGCGGCTGATCGCGTCGAGGCGCCCGGTGTCGATGACCCGGCCGACATCGAGGCCCGCGACCTTGCCGTAGTAGCGGAAGCACGCCGCGATGTCGTCGATGTCGTACTCGGCCTCGACGAGGCGCTTGCCCGTGTCCAGCGCCTCGGCGCGGGCGTAGCGGGCCTTGTCCCGCTCGAGGAGGTCCGCGACGCGGAGCATCACGGCCCCCCGCTCGATCTCCGTCATGCGCCTCCAGGGACCGGCGTCGAACGCCGCCCGGGCGCTGGCAATCGCCCGCTCGGCGTCCTGGGCACTCGAGGAGACGACGACGGCGACCTCCCGCCCGTCCGCAGGACAGCGCACGGTGGACGTCGCGCCGTCGGCCGCCTGCTCCCAGGCGCCGTCGACATAGAGCCCCTTCACCGGTCCGGTGCTGGCCTGCTCCGTGGCCCCGGACAGGGTTGCTACTTGAGCCATGCCGCCACCTTGTCAGGGTTCGCGTCGATCCACTTCTTGGCGGCCGCGTCGGGGCTCATGCCGTCCTTCGCGATGTACCCGGCGACCGTGTTCTGATCCTGGTTGGTCCAGTGGAAGTTCTTGACGAGGTTGTACGCCGGGCTGCCGGAGTTGGCGAACTTGGTGGAGACCACCTTGTTGAGGTCGTACTTGGGGTAGTCGCAGGCGACCTTCGCGGCGTCCGCGTCGCAGCCGTCCGTGTAGGCCGGGAGGTTGACCTTCACGAGCGGCACCTCGGCCATGAACCACTGTGGCTCGTAGAAGTAGCCGATGAGCGGGGTGTGGTTCTGCTCGGCCTGGCGGAACGCCTGGATGAGCGCCGGCTCGGAGCCGGCGTAGACGACCTTGAAGTTCAGGCCGAGGTTCTTCACGAGGGCCTCGTCGTTGGTGACGTAGGAGGGGTCGCCGTCGAGCAGCTGGCCCTTGCCTCCCGACTCGGACGTCTTGAAGAGGTCGGCGTACTTGTTGAGGTTCTTGGAGTCGGTGATGTCCGGGTACTGCTTGGCCATCCATGGCGGCACGTACCAGCCGATCACTCCGGTGTTGCCGGTGGAGCCGGCGTCGACCGCGGTCTTCTGCTGCTTGATGTACTTGTCGGTCAGGTCCGGGTGGCCCCAGTTCTCGAGGACGGCGTCCACCTCACCGCTGCCGAAGCCCTGCCACGCGACCTCTTCCTTGAGGGTCTTGTAGTTGACGGTGCAGCCGAGCTTGTCCTTCGCGAGGGTGCCGACCACGTAGGCGTCCGCCTCGTAGCCGACCCAGGGGTTGACCGCGACGTTGAAGGCGCCGCACTTGGCGCCCCCGCTCGCGGTGGACGAGGCGGCGGAGATGTCCCCGCCGCACGCAGTGAGCCCGAGGAGGGCGGTGAGCAGGACGGCACCGCTGGCTTTCTTCTTCAGCGCCGGGGAAATTCGGGTTTTCTTCATGGCACTTCCTTGATCAGGCGCGGCCCAGGCGGGCAGCGGCGTGCTGGGTGATGCGGTCGAGCATGACTCCGAGTGCGGTAATGGCGATGCCGGCTGCGAGGCCCTTGCCGAACAGCTGGCTCTGGGAGAAGCCGGAGACGACGAGGTAGCCGAGGCCCCCGCCGCCGACGAGTCCACCGACCACGACCATGGACAGGACGTAGAGCAGGCCCTGGTTGGCGGCGAGGACGACAGCGGCCCTGGACATGGGCAGCTGGACCTTGGCGACCATCTGCCATGGCGTGGTGCCCATCGACTCCGAGGCCTCGACGGTCACCGGCGACACGCCGCGGATGCCGTCCGCGACGAGCTTGGTGGCGATGGGGACGCCGTAGGCGACGGCGGCGACGATAGCCGTGAACCGGGTGGGACCGAACAGGGCCAGGGCGGGGACGAGGTACACGAACGAGGGGATGGTCTGGAACGCGTCCAGCACCGGCCGCACGATCGAGTCGACGAGCCTGCTGCGTCCCATCAGGACGCCCACGATGACGGCGGCGATCACCACGAGGAAGGTCGCCACGAGCGTGGTCGCGAGGGTCTTCATGCTCTCGTTCCAGAGCCCGGTGCCGAGGATGACCGCCTCGCACACAAGCGTGGCAGCGCCTGCGCGCCGGCCGCCCAGGGCCAAGGCGATGCCGAGCAGCACGAGGGCCATGGCCCACCAGGGCGACTGTGCCAGGAGCGACTCGAGCGGGTTGACCAGGAGGGCCGTGACGGCCTCCTTGAGCCACTCGGTGAAGCCGGAGAACGTGTGCACCGTCCAGTCGGTGGCCGCCGAGATGGCCTGGGCGAGCGGGGCGCCGAGGTCCGGTGAGGCGGGGAACTTCGCCAAGGCGAGGTAGTTGTGCGAGAGCCAGATGGCGACCCCGGCGACGGCGGCGCCGATGATGACCACGGCGCGCCGGCCCTGGGGCCCGCGCAGGCCCGCGCTGCGGGAGCCGCGCTGGACGCGGGCTTCGATCCCCGAGCGCTCGGAGGCTGCCGTCGTCGTGCGGTCGAGCATGATCGCCATGAGGACGATCGCGAGGCCCGAGACGAAGGCGGAGCCGACGTCGAGGGACTGCAGCGACTGCAGGACCGGTTGGCCGAGCCCGGGACCGTTGATGAGCGCGGCGATGGTCGCCATGGACAGGGCAGCCATCGTGCACTGGTTGATGCCGACGACGATCGTGCGCCGTGCCATGGGCAGCTGCACCTTGGTCAGCGTCTGCCATGCGGTCCCGCCCATCGACGTGACCGCCTCGAGCGTGGTGGGTGAGACGTTCCGGATGCCGTGCTCGGTGATGCGCACCAGCGGCGGGAGCGAATAGATGATCGTGGTGACGATCGCCGAGGCGGGGCCGATCCCGAAGACGAGGGCCAGCGGTGCGAGATAGGCGAACGAGGGCAGGGTCTGCGCGAGGTCCAGCAGCGGAGAGAGGAACGCCGAGACGCGGCGGCTGCGCGCCATCCAGATCCCCAGCGGGGGCCCCACCACCGCGCAGAGGCCGACGGCGACGAAGGTCACGATGAGCGTGTCGACGCTCTGCTGCCAGTAGCCGAAGAAGCCGAACAGCAGCACGCACGCAGCCACGAGGATCATCGAGCGGACGCCCGCGAGCACGAACGCCAGCCAGGCCAGCAGGACCACGACACCGAGCCACCCGATCTCGGGCACGGGCCGCACTGCCGAGGGCTGGCTCAGGAGGTGCTGCAGGAAGGCCACGGCGCCGTTGAGGCCGTCGGTGATGGGCTGCACCACCGAGGTGAAGAAGGGGGACTGGGTGCGCGCAGTGTCGAAGCCGTCGCGGAGCCCGTTGAGCCAGAGGTGGACGTCGGTCTTGTCCGCTCCCCCGAGTTCGAGGGTCTGGGTTCCCCGGAAGAGGCCCCACAGCACGAGCCACGCGACGGCCACGCCGCCCAGCAGCACCGGGCGCCAGCGGCGTCGGACGAAGGCTGCTGCCGATGTCGGCGGCCGGGTCGCCGGCTCCGCGCCGCGCTCGCGTGCTCCGGCAGGAGGTACGGCGGCGGTCTCCGCGCGGTCCGTCGCCACCGTGCTCATGCGGGACCGCCCATCTCGGCCGTCGCGGAGTCCTCCTCGGCCACGACCACGCGCAGGATGTCGTCGTCGTCGACCACGCCGAGGAAGCGCTCGCCGTCGTAGACCCGCACGGGCAGAGAGGACTGCAGGACCTGCCGGGCAGCATCGCGCACCACGCAGTCCGACTGCATCACGGGTCCCTCGAGCGACTCGTCGGGCCGCGGAGGACGGACGACGTAGCGCAGCGTGAGCACATGGGAGCGGGGCACGTCGGAGACGAAGTCCCGCACGTAGTCGTCAGCGGGGTGGGCCACGACCTCGGCCGGAGTGCCGATCTGGACGATCTCGCCGTCACGCATGATGAGGATGCGGTCGCCGAGCTTGAGCGCCTCCTGGAGGTCGTGGGTGATGAAGACCATCGTCTTCCCCACCTCCTCGTGCAGCCGGCACACCTCGTTCTGCATGTCCCGGCGGATCAGCGGATCCAGGGCAGAGAACGGCTCGTCGAACAGCAGCACCTGCGGGTCCACCGCGAGCGCCCGGGCCAGGCCCACACGCTGCTGCATGCCGCCCGAGAGCTGGTCGGGGAACGAGTTCTCGTAGCCGGAGAGGCCCACGAGGTCGACCATCTCCTGGGCCCGGGCGAGCCTGGCCGACTTGCCCTCGCCGCGGACCTCGAGGCCGTACGCCACGTTGTCGATCACCTTCCGGTGCGGGAGGAGGCCGAACTGCTGGAACACCATGGCCATGTGGTTGCGCCGCATGGAACGCAGCTTGGCCTTGCTCGCACAGGTGACGTCCTCGCCGTCGATACTGACCCGCCCCGCGGTCGGCTCGATGAGCCGCGTCAGCAGCCGCACGAGGGTCGACTTGCCCGAGCCCGAAAGCCCCATGACCACGAAGACCTCGCCCGGCTCGACCTCGAAGGAGACGTCCTTGACGGCCGCGAGGCAGCCGGTCTTGGTCTGCAGCTCTTTCCGGGTCAGGTGTTCATCGGGCGTGCCGATGATCTTGTCGGCCTTCGCACCGAAGATCTTCCACAGGCCCTCGACCTTGAGGGCGGGCTCGTTGGAGTCCGCGCGGCGCGCCGCGCGGCGTGTAGTTTCGGGGTCCAGAGTCGGGGCGCTCATGATGCCTCCTCGAGTTGGCTGAGCGGGGTGTGGCGGTAGAAGGGTTCGGGTTGGGCAGCGAGCTCTCGGCCGAGGACGAGGTCTGCGGCCTTCTCGGCGAGCATCATCACGGGGGCAAAGATGTTGCCGTTGGTCACGTAGGGCATGGCGGAGGCGTCGGCGACGCGCAGCCCCTCGGTGCCGTGGACCTTCATGGTGTGGGGATCGACGACGGCCATCGGGTCCGAGGCCGGGCCCATCTTCGCCGTGCACGAGGGGTGCAGGGCGGTCTCGGCGTCCCGGGCGACCCAGTCGAGGATCTCCTTCTCGGTCGTGACGGACGGCCCTGGAGAGATCTCCCCGCCGTTGAATGGCGCCATGGCCGGCTGGCGGAGGATCTCGCGGGAGACGTTGATGGCCTCGATCCATTCGCGGCGATCGTTCTCGGTCGAGAGGTAGTTGAACACGATCGAGGGGCGCGCCGACGGATCCGCCGAGCGGATCTTCAGGTGCCCGCGCACATCCGAGTACATGGGTCCGACGTGCACCTGGAAGCCGTGCTCGACCTCGGCCTTCTTCCCGTCGTAGCGCACTGCTACCGGGAGGAAGTGGTACATGAGATTCGGGTAGGCGACGTCGTCGTTCGAGCGCACGAACCCGCCGCCCTCGAAGTGGTTCGTCGCCGCCGGCCCCTTGCGCCCCAGCAGCCACTCCAGGCCGATGAAGGGCATGCGCCAGAGATCCAGCGAAGGCTGCTGGGAGACTGGCTGCAGGCACGCGTGCTGGATGTAGACCTCGAGGTGGTCCTGGAGGTTCTCCCCGACGCCGGGGAGCGCGACGCGCGGCGCGACACCGACCGACCGGAGGTGCTGCGGATCGCCGATGCCGGCGAGCTGGAGCAGCTGTGGGGTGTTGAAGGCGCCGCCGCAGAGGATGACCTCTCCCGCGCTCACCGTGTGGCTCTGGCCGCCGCGGCGGTAGCTGACCCCCGTGGCCCGCGTTCCCTGGAACTCGATGCCGGTCACGGTGGCCAGCGTCTTCACGGTGACGTTGGGCCGCCGTCGGGCGGGGCGCAGGTAGCCGCGGGATGCCGAGTAGCGCTCGCCCTTGTGGACGTTGCGGTCGAACGGTCCGAAGCCTTCCTGGCGGTACCCGTTCACGTCATCCGTACGCGGGTAGCCGGCCTGGACGGCGGCGTCGAAGAATGCCTGGAACAGCGGGTTGGTGGCAGGCCCGCGCTCGAGGATGAGGGGACCCTCATGGCCCCGGAACGGGTCCTCGGGGGAGGCTGCGAGGGCGTTCTCCATGCGCTTGAAGTAGGGGAGGCAGTGGGCGAAGTCCCAGCTCTCCATGCCGGGATCCGCACCCCAGCGCTCGTAGTCCAGCGGGTTCCCGCGCTGGAAGATCATCCCGTTGATCGAGCTCGAGCCGCCCAGGACCTTGCCGCGGGCGTGCGCGACCCTGCGCCCGCCCATGAACGGCTCCGGGTCTGACTCGTAGCGCCAGTCGTAGAGTGGGTTCCCACTCGGGAAGGTGAGGGCGGCGGGCATCTGGATGAAGAGGTCCCAGGGGTAGTCGCTGCGGCCGGCCTCGAGCACCAGCACCGTGCGGTCGCCGGCCGCGCTCAGCCGGTCGGCGAGGACGGACCCGGCGCTTCCGCCGCCGACGATCACGTAGTCATAGGTCGTGGCGGTCACGATGCGGGCCGTTCTGTGACCCCGGCCTTCGCGGCTTCGGCTTTCTCCAGTGCAGTCGTCATGTCTTCTCCTGGGGGGTAGGCGGTGCAAAGAGGTGGGAGTTCAGAGGCTGAGGCGTACTGGCCTCGGGGTAATTGCATAAGGTGCAACAGGCTTCGGCTGGCACAACAGTGGGGCACCCCCAAAGGGAGTGTCAAGCATTTTCGAAGGGGTCAGAAGAATGTCACCGCGACGAAACATGGAGCCCGATTGGCCCATTGACCCACGCCGGAAGAGACCCGTAAGCTCGGGTGGTATATCAGTCGTATTCGGAAGCATCTACTTCATATTCGCGAGGGGCTTGCAGTTCTTGTTCCATGCTCCTCGCGCCTCCTCAGACGTGGCCGTCGACCGTGATCCCCGGGGGAAGGTTGGGCACTTCGTCGGATTCCTGGAGGTAGATCTCGCCGTCGCGGACCTCCACAGCGTGGACCCGGACCGGCAGCTTGGCCGGGGGCGCGTCCACGGTGCCGGTGCGCAGGCTGAACTTGGAGGCGTGGAGGGGGCACTCGACCTCGCACCCCTCCACGTACCCGTCCGCAAGCGAGGCATCCTGGTGCGTGCAGGTGTCGTCGATCGCGAACAGCTCCCCGTCCTCAGTGTGGAACAGCGCGATGGGGGGCCGCGTCTCGATCCTCATGGAGTCGCCCCGCGCCAGCTCCGACAGCGGACAGATGTGCTTCAGGTTCTCGCTCATGTGGCTCTTCTCCCTACCGCTAGTTCGCCGGGATGACGTCGCCGACCTTGGAGGTGACCCAGTCATGGAACTCCCCGATGTGGTGTTCGCTCGGGACGAGCACTCCGCCGCGGGCGTAGATCCGGGAGCCCATGGCCGGCTGGCAGCGCTCGCACGCGTCGAAGTCCTGCAGGTTCACGCGGTGGAAGAGTTCGACCGAGGCGTCGAGGTCCTTGCCGCTCTCGACGACCTGCGGCAGGTAGAGCCAGTCGCATTCGACGATCGTGCGGTCGGCGGCCATCGGGAACATGCGGTGGATGATCACGTGGTCGGGGACGAGGTTGACGAAGACGGTCGGCTTGATGGTGATCGCGTAGTAGCGGCGGTCCTGGTCCTCACCGACGCCGGGGATCACGTCGAGGCCCTCCGACCCGTCCACCGTGAAACCCTTGACGTCGGCGCCGAACTCGGCGCCGTGACCGACGAAGTACTGGGCCGCGAGGCCGTCTGCGAACTCGGGCAGGACCTCCGTGAGCTCGGGGTGGATGGTCGCGCAGTGGTAGCACTCCATGAAGTTCTCGATGATGAGCTTCCAGTTGGCCTTCACGTCGTAGGTGATGCGGCGGCCGAGGCTGAGGTTCGCCACGTCGTAGCCGTCGATCTTGTGGACGTCGCCCAGGCGGGTCTCGATCGCGCCCATCACCTCGTCCTCGAAGGAGGGCGGCTCTTCGGCCAGGCACAGCCACACGTAGCCGAGGTACTCGCGGATGTGCACCTTGACGAGGCCGTACTCCTGGCGGTCGATGTCCGGCATCTTCGTCAGGTTCGGCGCCGCGATGAGCTTGCCGTCGAGGTCGTAGGTCCACGCGTGGTAGGGGCACTGGAAGGCGCGCTCCGCCTTGCCCGAGTCCTCCATGCAGAGCTTGACGCCGCGGTGCCGGCAGATGTTGAAGAACGCCCGGATCTCGCCCTTGCGGTTGCGGGAGACGATCACGCTCTCGCGGCCAATCTGGACGGTCTTGAAGGTTCCGGGCCCGTCGAGGTCGGCCGAGCGGACTGCGCAGAACCACATCTGCTCGAAGATGCGCTCCTGCTCGGCACGGAAGACGGCTTCGTCGACGTACGTCGAGCCGGGAAGGGTCGCGATGAGGCTGTCGGAGATCTTCACTCCGCCCTTGGCGGCCTCGGTCTTCTCAGGTGCAGTGGTCATGTCTTCTCCTACTCGGGTGATGGGATGAGAGGGCAGATCTTCGGGGGCGGCGCGGGGGCGCCTAGTTCAGGAGGGCACCGAGCGTCTCGGCGATGCGGGCCCGCTGGGCGCGTTCGACGTCGCGGCGGCGCTTCGCGAAGAGCTTGGCCTGGGCACAGCTGAGCAGCCCCACGGGGTCGTCTCCGCGGTAGTACGCGGCCAGGAAGCTGTGGCTGTCGGCGTCGCCCGCCTCGATCTCGACCCGGTCGGCGAGCTCGGCGTGGCCGCTGAACTGGATGCGGACGCCGTACTGGTCAGACCAGAAATAGGGGAGCGCGGGCTGCGGCTCAGGGTCGGGGCCGCCGAGCAGTGCGCGGACGGCACGCGCCGGCTGGGCGAGGGCGGCATTCCAGTGACCGAGCCGGTGCGGGCGGCCGAGGTGGTGGTCGCGCCACGCCGCGCAGTCTCCGACCGCGACGACGCCGGGCAGCCGCGTGCGGCCGTGCTCGTCGCAGACCACGCCGTCCGCAAGCTCGAGTCCGGAGCCGGCGAGCCAGCCGGTGGCGGCCTCGCCGCCCACGGCGACCAGCACGGCGTCGACCTCGATCACCCGTCCGCCGGTGAGCTCGACCGAGCGGACCTGCGCTCCCGCGGCCTGTACCGCCTCGATTCCCACGCCCTGGAGGAGCTGGACCCCGTTGGCGGCGTGCAGCCCGGCCAGGACGGCGCCCATCTGCGGGCCCAGGCAGCGGCCCAGCGGGGCGCCCTGACCGGCGAGGATCACCACATCGGCCCCTGCAGCCCGGGCTGTCGAGGCCACCTCGGCCCCGATGAGGCCTGCTCCGACCACCAGGAGGCGCGCCCCGGGAGCGAGGGCTTCCCGGAGCCGCTGGGCGTCATCGAGCGTGCGGAGGGTGTGGACGTTCTCGAAGCCGTGGAGCGCCGGGAGCACCCGCGCTGTGGAGCCGGTCGCCAGGACGACGCCGTCCGCCTCGAGCCTCGTCCCGTCCTCGAGCACCACCGCACGCCCCCGCGGGTCCAGGGCGGCGGCCCGCCGCCCGAGGATCCACTCGGCTGCGAGGTCCTCAGTCGCCTCCTCAAGCCGCAGCGCGTCCGGGCCGACCTTCCCGCTGAGGAAGTCCTTGCTCAGCGGCGGGCGGTCGTAGGGCCGGTGCGGCTCATCGCCGATCAGGACGAGCCGGCCGTCGAACCCCTCGGCCCGGGCGGCGCGGGCGGCGGAGAGACCGGCAAGGGATGCTCCAACGACGGCGAGAGTCTTCATCGTGCTCCTGAGGTGGGCTGACCGCTGCGAGACCAATTGCTTTTACCGCAACTCGTTTCGGTATGCACAACAGTGAGCGACGCCACAGTGGGGCGTCAAGGGTTTCCTAAAACGCCCGAAAGATGTCACCTCCGCGCAGACATTCCAACTCCGCCCATAGTGGTTGACCGCGGCCCGGCATGCGCGTACGGTCCTGATATATCAGACGCATATAAGCGATCGGAGAGGCTGGTGGTCGGCGATGGAGCGGACCTGTGCACCCAAGACGCGGAGCGGACGCGGCCAGCGGGAGGACTGGTCCCGACTGATAGGGCGCACCGTGGAAGTGTGGCTCGAGGGCCAGCACGTCGCCACGGGAGAAGTCGAACAGGCCACGGCCGACGACTCCATCCTCTGGATCGCCCCGCGGGGCGTCCAACGCCGCAAGCTCTATGACAAGTGGGACGGCTACTCGGTCTGGGCATGACCGCGCGCGCCGACGGGGCGGCAGCCCCCTCGGCGCTGGTCTTTGCGCCAGGGCCGCGCAGCAGTAACGTCACCGATCATGGGGCAGACGTCTCCCGGGTATCGCCGCGGTCCGACGCCGGGCCCGCGGCCGGGCTTCTCCGGCAGCGGCTTCGGCGCCGGGATCGTCGCGGGCGCCGCCGTCCTCTTCATCGTCTACGGAGCGATCCTCGCCGCCGTCGGCCCGCAGGGCGGCATCGGCAGCCTCGCGTTCCTGCCGGGGTTCCTCTACCTCGCCGGGGCGCTCGTCCTCGCCATCCGCAGGGGCCCGTACCGCAACCTCGGCGCTGGCCTCCTCGTGGGCCTGGGCGTGTGGCTGCTCCTCGGCGGGGAGGTCTGGCTCTCCATGCTCGCGCAGACCGGCGGGATCGCCTGAAACCCCCGCGCCGACGGGGTTCCCAGAAAGCTACTCGTTGGTAACATAGATCACATGTACCGAGGAACCCGCCTGCGCGGCGCACGCATCCTGATCACTGGAGGAGCCTCCGGAATCGGCCGGCTCATGGCCCTTGAAGCGGCCCGGCGGGGCGCCGAGGTGGTGGTGTGGGACCTCTCGGACGACGGCGGCGCGGCGGTCGCCGCGGAGATCGTCGCCGCCGGGGGACTCGCCAGCTCGTACGCCGTGGACGTCACGGACGCCGGGCGGGTGGCCGCCGCAGCCCGCGGGACCGGGGACGTGGACGTCCTCGTCAACAACGCCGGCGTGGTAGCAGGCAAGCCCCTGCTCGAGGCGACCGAGGAGTCCATCCGGCGCACGTTCGAGGTCAACACCCTCGCGCTCTACTGGGTCACCCGCGCGTTCCTGCCGGGCATGGTCGCCCGCCGGGGCGGCACCGTGGCGACCATCGCGAGCGCGGCCGGGCTGATCGGCGTCGCCCGCCAGACGGACTACTCCGCCTCCAAGTTCGCGGCCCTGGGCTTCACCGAGTCGCTGCGCGCCGAGCTGCGCGCCGAGGGGCACGGGGTCGGGACGCTTGTGGTCTGCCCGTACTACATCAACACCGGCATGTTCGCCGGCGTCGAGACCCGCTTCCCGCTGCTGCTGCCGATCCTCGAGGAGCAGGAGGTGGCGCTGAAGGTCATCGACGGGATCGAGTCCGGCCGCGAGCAGATCGTCCTGCCGCCGTTCGCCCGGCTCGTGCCGCTCATGCGGGCCCTGCCGACGCGGGCGTTCGACCGGCTGGCCGACTTCTTCGGGATCAACCGGGGCATGGACCACTTCGTGGGGCGGGCTGCGCAGAAGGTGCGCTGAGGAGGGACGCGCCCCGGTCCCTCCGACCAGTTGTCCACAGAGGCGCCCGGGCTCTACCCCGTCGGGTATCACCGGCCCTACTGTAGGGGCCATGACGTGGGGGCTGCCGTACGCGGGGAACGGTGTGGTCCACGGCATGCTCGTGGGTCTGGGCATCGCCGCGGCGCTCGTGTTCTATGCCCTGGAGAAGCGTCGCCGCGGCCTCGACGATCCGCGGCTGTGGGCCCTCGCCGGCTTCGCCGTGGCGTTCGGCGCGATCGGGTCGCGCATCACGTGGGACCCGACCCGGCCGATCTCCCCCGTCGACTGGTGGACTGAGGGCGACCGCAGCATCCTCGCCGGACTCGTCGGAGCCTGGCTCGGCGTGCACCTCGGCAAGCGGCTGGTCGGGTACCGGGCGTCGACCGGTGACCTCTTCGCGCCCGCTGTCGCCCTCGCCATGGCCATCGGCCGGATCGGGTGCCTGCTCACCGAGCTCCCCGGCACACCCACCGGGGGTGCCTGGGGCATCACGCTCGCCCCGCAGCAGGCGGCGATGTTCGGCGCGCCGGCCGCGGTCGGACTCCATCCGTCCTTCGCGTACGAGATCGTGTTCCACGCGGCCGCCTTCGCCCTCATGATCCGATACCGGGGGCGCGTGCGGCGCTCCGGGGACCTCTTTGTCCTCTACGTCTCGGCGTACGCGCTCTTCCGTTTCGCCGTCGAGTTCGTCCGCGGCAACGAGGACCTCTGGCTCGGCATGAGCCGGCCGCAGTGGTTCCTCCTCGCCATGCTGCCCCTGCTCGCCTGGCGCGTGTGGAAGGTCTTGGCCGGCCCCCGCCCCGAGGAGGCCGCCGCCGCGGCCCGCGCCACGGGAGAGTCCGCGTGAGCGAGGACCGTCCGGAGCAGGGCGGGCCCTCGCCGGACCCACCGCCCCCGCCGCCCGGCGAGGAGGCGCGGACAAGTGCACGCGGCGGCTTCCTCCCTCTGTCGCTCGGCCTCGGCATCGTCTACCTCTACGCGGTTGGCCTGTCGATGCTCCCGGCCATCGGGCCACGGGGCCCGTATGGGGCACCGCTCGGACTCGCGATCACGTTCTGGGGCCTCTTCGTCGGCTACCTTGTGCTCGCGGTCGTGCTCGCCGTCCGGCGGAGGACGTCGCTGACGGGTGCCGGGATGCTCATCGCCTTCGGCATCTGGCTCCTCCTCGGCGGCGAACTCTGCGTCGGCGTCCTCGTCCAGATGAGGCAGGCATGAGGAGCCGGAGGCCCCGCCGACGGAGTTGGCGTGGTTCGGCGTGGAGCGACAGCGCGTTCGGCCTCCTCGCCGTCATCGTCCTGATCGCCTTCGGCCTGGGCCTGATTCTCGCGGCGGGTATCTGCGTCGCCGGCACGGTGAGATAAGGAGCACGTGAGATGGGAAGAGAGCCGCCGCTCCGTGACGAGCTTCCCCCCGAACCGAGCCAATGGTCGCAGATGCCCTTGGCCATCGGGATCGGGTGGGTGGGCCTCTTCGTGGTCTACCTCGTGATGTACCTGAGCTCCGGCGGCTACCCGAACGCACGCGCCGGTGCAGGTGCCTTCGTTCCGGCGGCCATCTACCTCGTCGGCGCCATCGCCTTGGCCCTCTGGCGTCCGGGCCGGGCCATCGGTTCAGGCCTGCTGATAGGACTCGGCGTCTGGCTCCTGGTCGGCGGCGGCCCCTGCGTTGCAGACCTCGCCAGAACGCCCGGTGCCGCGTGACCCGTCCACCTTCGTCGAACAGGAGCAACAGCATGAGCCTTTCGTCCCCACCGCGCCGGGCTCCCCTCGGCCCCGGGCAGCCGCTCCGCGGCGACAGGATCCACCGGTACGTCACGGCCTTCTGCCCGAAGTGCCATGAGGAGAACCCGCCGCTCGCGCAGGTGCGCCGGCTGGCCGGGGCGCTCATGGTCCGCGACGGGCGGGTGTGGCTCGAGCGCGGCTGTCCGGACCACGGGCTGGTGCGGACCCTCTATGACGAGTCCCCGGAGATCCTCGCCTATCTGGAGAAGTGGCAGGCGCCCACCAAGCAGCATGTCCCGGACGCGGCCGGGAACTTCAGGCCCGTGCCGGAGGCCTACGCCTTCGGGCTGCCGGCCATGCAGACGCAGCACACGTGCATCCTGCTCCAGGATGTGATCGAGCACTGCAACCTGCGCTGCCCCACATGCTTCACCGCGTCGGGGCCGCAGCTGCAGGGGGTCGCCCCGATCGGGGAGGTCCTCGCCAACGTGGACACGCGTCTGGCCCGGGAGAACGGGCGGCTCGATGTGCTGATGCTCTCCGGCGGCGAGCCCACGCTGTACCCGCAGCTGGCCGAGCTGCTCGAGGAACTCGTGGCGCGGCCGATCGTGCGCATCATGGTCAACAGCAACGGGGTGCGGATCGCCCAGGACGACGGCCTGCTCTCTCTGCTGGAGCGGCACCGCGAGCGGGTCGAGGTCTACCTGCAGTACGACGGGCCGTCGAGGGAGACCTCGGTCCACCACCGCGGGGGCGACCTCACACGCATCAAGGACGCCGCGATCTCGCGCCTCTCCGCGGCCGGGGTGTTCACGACCCTCACCATGACCGCCGCGCTCGGCGTCAACGACGGCGAGATCGGCGACGTGGTGATGCGCGCCCTCGAGACGCCGTTCATGGGCGGCGTGGCCCTCCAGCCCGTGTTCGGCTCCGGCCGCGGCCACGGGATCGACCCCTCCGGGCGCCTCACGCACGGCGGAGTCCTCGCGCGCCTCGAGGAGCAGACCGGCGGGGTGGTCTCGTGGCACGACCTGACCGCGCTGCCATGCTCGCACCCGCACTGCGCCTCCGTGGGCTACATGCTCAAGGACGACTCCGGGGTCTGGCGGTCGCTCACCCAGCTGGTCGGCCACGACCGCCTGCTCTCCTGGCTAGAGCTCGACCCCGACTCGCTCGCCAACCGGATCGCCGACAGCTCGCTGCCCCTCGGCATGCGCTCCATGATGAAGTCCTCGCTGCTGGACCTGCTCAGCGAGCAGTCCTCGCTCTCGCATCCGAGCACCGCCGAGCTGTGGAAGAACATCTGCACCCAGTGCGACCTCGGCATCGGCACGCTCACCACGCTCGCGGCCGGCGCGCTGCCCGGCCAGCACCAGCGCCTGAGGAAGCTCCTGGCCGAGCGGGTCACCCGCATCACCGTGAAGCCCTTCATGGACATCTCGACCATGATCGAAGAACGGCTCATGCAGTGCTGCGTCCACGTGGGTACCAAGGGCGACGACGGCGCCCACCAGTGCGCGCCGTTCTGCGCCGTGCAGGCATGGCCGCAGCTCGCCCGGCAGCGGATGAGCAGCGCCACGGGGGTCCCGCTCCCGCGGGCACTCCCCCACGAACCGCTGCCGCTGGAGGTGCTGTGAGCGCAGAGGAGGACGCCCGGCGCATCGCCTCCGGCCCTCTCCCCTCCGAGCTGGTGGGCGGCGCGGCAGGCGCGGCGGCGCACGACGGCGAGCGGCGGGCGTCGTCCGCGGCCGCGCCTCCGGAAGGCGCCGGTGGCGGCGAGGACCAGGCCCCGTTCGACCCGCTGCGGCTGTGCATCTTCGCGACGATCGCCCTGCTCGGCTGGCTCGCGGGTCCCGTGGCGCTCGTGGTGTTCGCAGCCGTGGGCTTCGCCGGCTACTGGAGGGCGCGGCGGGCCGGCCTGACCCGGTCGAAGTGCTACCTGCGCGACACCCGGCTCGTGCTCGCCTACCTTGCGGTCCTCACGGCCGCCGGCCTGTGGGGCATCTACTCGCTGCTGACCCGAGGGGGACTCCTGTGAGCAACCGACCGCCCGGCTGGCCACCCCAGCCGCCAGGGTGGCCGCCTCAGCCGCCCGCGCAGCCCGGCTGGCCGCCCCAGCCGCCCTACCCGCCCCGCCGGCGCGGGGGCGGCTCCATCGTGGGCGGGCTCTTCGCGGGGATCGGCGCCCTCGCCCTCCTCTTCGGCCTCTCGGTGGCCCTGGGCAGCATCCGCTGGGTGCCGGGCTACATCGGCTTCCTGCTGTTCCTCGCGTACGTGGCCGGGGCGATCGTCCTCACCGTGCGGCCGGCGACGATGCGCTTCGGGGCCGGCCTGCTGATGGCCATCGGCGCGTGGATCCTCATCGGCGCGGGCCTGTGCGTGGCCCTCCTCGTCGGACCCACCCTGATTCCCTAGCGGGTCTGAGCTGACGCCGCGGCTCAGCGGGCCTGGGCCACCGCTGCCTCGCTGACGAGGTTGTCCGACGCGGAGTCCATGTGGGCGAGGATGGTCTCGCGCGCCGTCGCGGCGTCCCCGGACTCGACCGCATCCACGATGGCCCGGTGCCGGTCCACGCTCATGTTGCTCGTGGCCCGCTCGAGCCCAGCGAACATGATGGACATCCGGATGGATCCCTCGAGGGACTGCCACTGGTGCAGGAGGGTCTCGTTCCCGGAGAGGCGGCACAGGAGCCGGTGGAAGTCCAGGTCCGCCTCGATCCTGTCCTCGAGGGACTGCCCCGCCGCCTCGTCCATGCGCTCGAGCGCGTCCCGGAGCTCGCCCACGGCCTTGGCCCGCCGCGGCTGCTCGATGAGAGTGCGGGCTGCGAGGGACTCGAGGGCCCCGCGCACCGCGAAGATGTCCCGGATCTCCTTCGCGTCGAGGTGCCGCACGCTGAGGCGCCCGCGGGGGCCGGCCGAGGCCAGGCCCTCCTGCTCGAGCTGCCTCAGGGCCTCGCGGAGCGTCCCGCGGCTGATGCCGAGCATCTCCGACAGCTCGGTCTCCACGAGGTGCTGGCCCTGCGCGAGCTCCCCGGAGGTGATGGCGCGGCGCAGCGCGGCGAGCGCCTGTTCGCGCAGGCTCCGCTTCTCGAGCCCCAGCAGGGATGCTGCAACGGCCATGGGTTCCTCCCCTTGTGTCGACTGTCACCCGACAGTCGTTGACACTCATGATAGGGCGGGCGCGGGCCCAGAGGCCCGCGCCCGCCCGTGGTTTCGGCGTCCGGCTCAGCCGAGGCTCAGCCGAGTTCGGACAGGACCTTCGCGACGATCCGGTCCACGCTGAGGCCGTACTTGGTGTGCAGCGTGGGCAGGGCACCGGCGTCGAGGAACTCGTCCGGGAGCCCGACCGGGACCACGCGCCGGGCCTGGCCGGCGCGGACGAGCGCCGAGGCGACGGTCTCGAACAGGCCGCCCACCACGGTGTGGTTCTCGAGCGTCACCGCGAGCCGGTCCCCCGCCAGCTCGGCGAGGACGGTCGCCTCGTCGAAGGGCTTGAGCGTCGGGGTGTGCACGACGGCGACGTCCACCTTGTGCTTCTCGAGCTCGGCGGCCGCCTGGAGCGCCCGCATGGTCATGAGCCCGGAGGAGACGAAAACGACGTCGTTTCCCCCGCGCAGGACCTTGGCCCTGCCGAGCTCGAACTCGTAGTCGTACTCGTCCAGCACGGTGGGCACCTTCCCGCGCAGGAGGCGCAGGTAGGTAGGGCCGTCGGCGGCCGCGAGCTGCGGGACGGCGGCCGCGATGTCCACCGAGTCGCACGGGTCCACGATCGTCAGGTTGGGCATGCCCCGGAAGATCGCCACGTCCTCGGTCGCCTGGTGCGAGGGCCCGTACCCGGTGGTCAGCCCCGGCAGCCCGCCGACGATGTTGACGTTCAGGTTCGGCTCGGCGATGTCCAGGCAGATGAAGTCGTACGCGCGCCGGGCCGCGAAGACCGAGTAGGTCGAGGCGAAGGGCACGAGCCCGGCCTCGGCCATCCCCGCCGCCGCCCCGAAGAGCAGCTGCTCCGCCATGCCCATCTGGAAGAAGCGCTCCGGGTGGGCCTCGGCGAAGATGTGCATGTCCGTGTACTTGCCCAAATCCGCCGTGAGCCCCACGATCCGCGGATCGGCCTCGGCCGCCGCGGCGAGCGCGTGCCCGAACGGAGCCGGCGCCGTCTTCTGGCCCGGGTCGGCGAACGAGGCGATCATCGCCGAGGTCTTCAGCTTCGGGGCTGCGCCCGTTGCCACTGCTGCCGTGCTCATGCCGTCACCTCCTGGCCCTCGCCCCGCCCGGCTGCCGCCTGGCCGGCCGCGTCCTGCCGGGCCGCCCAGCCCGCCTCGAGCTGCTCGTTGCAGATCGCCCACTCGTGCTCCTCGATGCGCATGAAGTGCGCCTTCTCCCGCTGCTCGAGCAGCGGCACGCCCCGCCCCACCTTCGTGTCGCAGAGCACGACGGCGGGTGCCCCCTCGCCGTCGTCCGTCACCGCAGAACCCGGCCCGGCGGCGTCGAACGCCTCCAGGAGGGCGCCGGCGTCGTTGCCGTCCACGCGGAACACGCGCCAGCCGCAGGCCGCCCACTTGTCCGCGACCGGCTCGGTCCGCAGCACGCCGGCGGTCGCGCCGTCGGCCTGGAGGGCGTTGATGTCCACCACGGCGGTCAGCCGGCCGAGGCGGTGGTGCGCGGCGCCCATGGCGGCCTCCCACGTCGAGCCCTCGTCGAGCTCGCCGTCGGAGAGGAAGTTGACCACCCGGGCGGCGTTGCCGCGGTAGCGCAGTCCCAGGGCCAGGCCAACCGCGACGGTCAGCCCGTGCCCGAGCGAGCCGCCGGAGATCTCCATGCCCGGGGTGTAGGTGGACATGCCGGACATCGGCAGGCGCGAGCCGTCCGAGCCGTAGGTCTCGAGCTCCTCGACCGGGATGGTCCCGGCCTCGGCGAGCGCCGCGTAGAGCCCGATCGCGTAGTGGCCGGTGGAGAGGAGGAACCGGTCACGGCCCTCCCACTCGGGGTCCTCGGGGCGGAAGCGGAGCTGGTCCGTGTACACGGTGGCCAGGATGTCCGCGGCGCCGAGGGCCTGGCCCACGTAGCCCTGGCCCTGGACCTCGCCCATGAAGAGGGCGTGGCGGCGGATCCGGTGGGCGGCGGCCTCCACGGCGGCGCGGCGCTCGGCCAGCCCGGCGGGGGTGGGGGTTTCCAGTGTCGATGAGGTCATCGGTTGCGTCTTCCTCGGGTCCTTCAGTGGGTGCTCGCCGGCGCGGGGGTCTGGGCCGAGGCCAGCTCGGCGGCCTCGCGCTCGCGGCGGCCCCAGGTCTCGCGGGTCACGAGGGCGGCCCAGAGGCCGATCGCGCCGTAGGCGCTGAAGAGCAGGGCGGGGCCGATCCAGCCGAAGCTGACGAACAGCAGGGTGGTGATGAACGGTGTGAAGCCGGAGACCATGGCCGAGATCTGGTAGGCGAGCGAGGCTCCGGACGAGCGGGTCTTGGCCTGGAACAGCTCGGGGAACCAGGCGCCCTGGGCGCCGGCGAGGGAGTTCTGGCACACGGCGTAGGCGATCACGATGGTGGCCACGATGAACAGGAACATGCCGGTGTTGACCAGCAGGAACATCGGCACGCCGAACACCACGGCGAACGCGCAGGAGACGATGTACACCGGGCGGCGGCCCACCCTGTCGGTCAGGGCGCCCCACTTCCAGGTGGCGATGATGCCGATGGCGGAGGCGATGCACAGCGCGATGAGCGTCTGGTTCTTGTCCGCGAGCTTGGTCGAGTTGATGTAGGAGATCATGTACGTGATCGACACGGCGTAGCCGGCCGTCTCCGCGATGCGCAGGCCGATGCCCCGCACGATGTTGCGCCAGTCCTCGCGGATCACCTGGCTGATGGGGGACTTGGCGATCTCGCCGCGGTCCCTGACGTCCTCGAAGACGGGCGACTCCGGGACCTTGGAGCGGATGATCAGGCCCACGATCACGAGGGCGAGGCTCGCCAGGAACGGGATGCGCCAGGCCCACTCATCGCCGAGGTGGACGCTGAAGAGGAACACGAGGTTGGCCAGCAGCAGGCCCACGGGGAACCCGGCCTGGACGATGCCGGTCACCGCGCCCTTGCGCCGCCACGGGGCGTGCTCGTAGCTCATGAGGATCGCCCCGCCCCACTCGGCCCCGAACGCGAGGCCCTGGATGATGCGGACGGCCACGAGCAGCACGGGGGCGAGGATGCCCACCGCGGCGTACGTGGGCAGCAGGCCGATCGCGAACGTCGCGAGGCCCATGATGATGAGCGAGGTGACCAGGACCGGCTTGCGGCCGAGGCGGTCGCCGAGGTGGCCGCCGATGATGCCGCCGAGCGGGCGGGCGGCGAACCCGACGCCGAGGGTGGCGAACGAGGCCAGGGTGCCCGTGACCGGATCGGCGCCGGGGAAGAAGGCGTGGTTGAAGTAGAGGGCTGCCGCGGTGCCGAAGCCGATGAAGTCGTAGGTCTCGATGACGGCCCCGACGGCAGAGCCGACGGCGACGCGCCGGGCGTCCTTGGTGCCGTGGACCGGGCCGCGCATGGCCAGAGCCTCGTTGCTCATTGCGTTCCTTCCGAAAGTGGGGTTCTCTCGCTGCCGCCGTCCCTGTTGACAGTCGACATGATATGCCAGTGTGCTGCGCGTCACCCTTCAATGTCAACAGTCGACCTGTCCGGTTGACTGTCGACATTGCATCCGCCTACCGTGGTTGACGTCACACCACCGCTCCACCTGGAGGGACACCGATGTTCCACGACCGACTCGGCTGCTCGTCGATCAGCTTCCGGCACCTGCCCTCTCCCGAGGCGCTGGCCACCATCTCCGGCCTCGGCTTCGAGGAGATCGACCTCGGCGCCCTGCCCGGCGTGTGCGACCACGTCCCCTTCGAGCTCACCGATGCGGACATCGCGGCCGTGGCGGCCCGCGTCGAGGGCTCGGGGCTGCGCGTCCGCTCGGTCAACGGGGATGTCGGCGACCTCAACGCGACGCTCGACGGCGCCCGGCTGGCCGCGCGGGCGGCGCACCTCGACCGGCTGCTCGCCCTGACCTGCACCGTCGGAGCGAAGGCGCTCGTGCTCCCCTGCGGCGCCCTGAGCCCCGAGCCGGTGCGGGGCCTCGGCGAGGACCTCGGCCTCGTGGCCCACCAGCTCGCGGTGGCCGCCGAGCGCGCGGCGGCGTTCGGCGTCGAGCTGTGGACCGAATCCCTGCACTACTACCGCCTGTGCGGGACCCTCGACCGGGCTCTCGCCCTCGCCGACCGGCTCGTGGGCACCCGGGTGCGGCACGTCGTCGACCTCTCCCATGTCGTCGCCTCGGGGAGCCGGCCGGAGGAAGCGATCCGGGCGTTGGCGGCCCGAGCGGGCGCCCAGGGCATCGCCCACGTCCACCTCCGCGACGCCGTGCCGGGGAACATCAACCTCAGCATCGGCAACGGCTCCGTGGACTTCGCCGGCGCCCTCGCCGCCCTGCGCGACGTGGGCTTCGACGGACACTTCTCGCTCGAGCTCGAGGCGCACGACCTCACCCACGACGAGCGCCCCGCGGCGGCCGCCAAGTCCGCGAGCTTCATCACCGACCTCATCTGACCCCTCCCCTGCCAGACCTCACCGAAGAGACAAGAAGGAACCACCATGAGCAGCATCCAGCGCACCGCCATCCTCACCGGCGCCACCTCCGAGAAGGGCATCGGCCTCGCCACCGCCCGCCGCTACGCCCGCGAGGGCTGGGGCGTGGTCATCCTGGACCTCGACGGCGAGAAGTCCGCGAAGACCGCCCAGGACATTGCCAACGAGTTCAACGTCCCCGCCTTCGGGCACGAGGTCGATGTGGCGGACGAGGCCTCGGTCGCCGCCGCTGCCGGCGCCGTGGCCGCGGAGGTCGCCGCAGGCCGCCTGCCCGTGGTCGGCGCGCTCGCCAACATCGCCGGCATCACCTCCCCCGTGCCGTTCCTCGAGACCGACCTCGCCCTGTGGAACAAGGTCATGGCGGTCAACGCCACCGGCACCTACCTCGTCACCAAGGCGTTCCTGCCGGCCATGATCGAGGGCGGCTGGGGTCGGATCGTGAACATGTCCTCCGTCTCCGCCCAGCGCGGCGGCGGCGTGTTCGGCCGGGTCCCCTACTCCGCCGCCAAGGCCGCCATCCTCGGCTTCACCAAGGCCCTCGCCCGCGAGATCGCCCCCACCGGGATCACCGTCAACGCCATCACCCCCGGCGCCGTGGACACCAACATCCGCGTGGGCAGCACCGACGAGCAGGAGGCCGCGATCGCCCGCGACATCCCGCTCGGCCGCACCGCCTCGACCGAGGAGATCGCCTCGGTGATCACCTGGCTCTCCTCCGACGGCGCCTCCTACCTCACCGGCACCACGGTGGACGTCAACGGCGGCAGCCACATCCACTGACGCTCCGCTCAACCACCGGTCCCCAGGAGACTTCCATGACGCGCATCGCCAACGACCCCGCGGACTTCGCCGACGAGGCCCTCGCCGGCTTCTGCGACGTGCACGCGGACCTCGTCCGCCAGGTGCCCGGTGGGGCGGTCCGCCGGCGCCGCCCCGCCCAGCCCAAGGTCGCCGTCCTCGTGGGCGGCGGCTCAGGGCACTACCCCGCCTTCGCCGGGCTGATCGGCGCTGGCTTCGCCGACGGTGCCGTGGTGGGCAACATCTTCACCTCGCCCTCCACCCAGCAGGCCTGCACGGTGGCCCGCGCGGCCGATTCCGGCGCCGGCGTCGTCTTCACCTTCGGCAACTACGCCGGGGACGTGATGAACTTCGGCCTCGCCTCCGAGCGCCTCGCCGCGGAGGGGATCCGGGCCGAGAACGTGCTCGTGACGGACGACGTCGCCTCCGCGCCGGCCGCCGAGGCCGAGCGCCGCCGCGGAATCGCCGGGGACTTCGTGGTCTTCAAGGCCATGGGCGCAGCCGCCGAGGCCGGATACGACCTCGACGAGGTGGTGCGGATCGGCCGCAGGGCCAACGAGCGCACCCGCACCCTCGGCACCGCCTTCTCGGGGTGCACCTTCCCGGGCGCCGACGCTCCGCTGTTCAGCCTCCCCGGGGGGCACATGGGCCTCGGGCTCGGGATCCACGGCGAGCCCGGGCTGCGGGACGTCCCGCTGGCCTCGGCCGCCGAGCTCGGCCGCATGGTCGTGGAGGGCGTCCTGGCCGAGGCACCCGCGGATGCCGAGGAGGTTGGGGCCGGCGGCGCTGGGGCGCGCATCGCCGTGATCCTCAACGGGCTCGGCTCGACCAAGCACGAGGAGCTCTTCGTGCTGTGGGGCACCGTCGCGCCGCTCCTGCGCGAGGCGGGCTACGAGATCGTGGCGCCCGAGGTCGGCGAGCTCGTCACGAGCCTGGACATGGCCGGCGTCTCGCTGACCGTGACGTGGCTCGACGACGAACTCGAGGAGCTCTGGCTCGCCCCCGCCGAGACCCCGGCCTTCCGCCGCGGGTCCGTCGCCGCCGCCTCCGCGGTGGAGTCCGCGGACGACGCCGGCGGGCCGGCCGCCGCTGCCGAGGCACCGCCGTCGTCCGAGGCCTCGCGCGAGTATGCCGGGGCGGTCGTCGCGGCCCTCGAGTCCGCCTCCGCCCGGCTCGCCGAGCTCGAGGCCAAGCTGGGCGCGATGGACGCGGTCGCGGGCGACGGCGACCACGGGCGCGGCATGGTCCGCGGCATCGGCGCCGCCGTGGCCGCGGCCCGGGAGGCCCTGGCCGGCGGCCGTGGGGCCGGATCAGTCCTCGCCGCGGGCGGAGACGCGTGGGCCGACCGCGCCGGCGGGACCTCCGGGGTCCTGTGGGGCGCGGGCCTGCGCGCGTGGGGCGAGGCCCTCGGAGACCTCGAGGCGCCGGACGCCGCTGGGGTCACCGCCGGGATCTCGGCCTTCGCCGCGCGCATCGCCGCGCTCGGCGGCGCCCAGCCCGGCGACAAGACGCTCGTCGACGCCCTGGCGCCGTTCGAGGAGGAGCTGCGCGGCGCCGTCGTGCGGGGGGACAGCCTCGCCGCGGCGTGGGAGCGCGCGTGCCGGGCGGCCGAGTACGCCGCCGCGGCGACCGCTGCCCTGACCCCGCGCAAGGGCCGCGCGCGTCCCCTCGCCGAGAAGAGCGTGGGCACCCCGGATCCCGGCGCGACGTCCCTGGCCGCGGTGTTCGCCGCGCTCGGGCCGGCCATCATTTCAGCAGCCCCTCAGGAGGTGACCGCATGAGCGGCCAGACCACGGAACCCGCCGCAGGCGGCCTGCGCATCGTCATCGGCTCGGACGAGGCCGGGGTGGACTACAAGGAAGCCCTCCTCAAGGACCTCGAGGCCGACGGCCGGGTGGCAGAGGTGATCGACATCGGCGTGCACCGGGCGGCCGAGGACTTCACCCGCCCCTACCCCTACGTGGGGCTCGCGGCCGGGCAGCTGATCAGCGAGGGCACGGCGGACCGGGCGCTGCTGTTCTGCGGGACCGGCCTCGGCGTGGCCATCGCCGCGAACAAGGTCCCCGGGATCCGGGCCGCCACGGCGCACGACTCCTTCTCGGTGGAGCGCTCGATCCTGTCCAACGACTGCCAGGTCCTCACGATGGGCCAGCGCGTGGTGGGACTCGAGCTCGCCCGCCGCCTCGCGAGGGAGTGGATCGGGTACACGTTCGACCCGGGCTCCGCCTCGGCCGCCAAGGTCCAGGTGCTCAGCGACTACGAGGGCCGCTGACGGCAGCGGGGCGGCGGGGGTCTGCGGCGTACTCGGACCAACCGCCCGCGTAGAGGCGACCGCGGCCCATGCCCGCGTGCTCGAGGGCCAGCAGGTTGTGGCACGCGGTGATGCCGGAGCCGCAGTAGGACACGACTGCCTCGCCGTCCTCGACGCCGGCCGCCGTGAACGCTTCCCGGATCTCGTCGACGGGGCGCAGCCGCCCGGCGGGGGTGAGGTTGCCACGGCAGGGGACGTTCAGAGCGCCGGGAATGTGCCCGGCCTGGGGATCGGTGGGCAGCTGGAGGCTGCCGTCGAAGCGGTCGCGGTTGCGGGCATCCACGACGGTGCCCCTCCCGGCCACCACGTCGTCGAGCTGGGCGAGCTGGGCCTGAGGCCACGGGCACGGCGTGAAGGCCGCCGGGACGGGCTCAACGGGCTCCGTCTCAAGCGGCCCCGTCCAGGCGGCGAGGCCGCCGTCGAGCAGGGCCGCAGGGCAGCCGAGGGCGCGCAGCATCCACACGAGCCGGGCGGCGATCACTCCCCCAGCATCGTCGTAGGCCACGACCGTCGTGTCGTCGCTGATCCCCAGAGAGGACATCCCCCGTGCGAACACCTCGGGGTCGGGAAGGGGATTCAGCCCCCGCGACCCTGACTCTCCCGACAACCAGGCGTCGAGGTCCACGAACACCGCGCCGGGAAGATGCCCGGCCTCGTAGGCCGCGCGGCCAGATGCGCCATCGAGGTACCACCGGGCGTCGGCGACGACAAGGCCGCTCCTGTGCGCACTCAGCCACGCCGCGTCGACGAAGGGTGGCAGATCCTGGGCTGTGGGGCCGTCGCTCATACTGCCCACGGTAGCCCCGAGGTCCACATTGCGATCAGGCCATCTCAGGGTGTGGACTGGCGGTCTGGCCGCGGCCGCCCGGAGCACCGGCACAGCGCGCGCCGGGAGTGACGGATCCTAGTCCTCCTGGCCGTGGAAGGGCGGGTCGTCGCTCGCGTCGCTGTTCAGGTCGGCGTCGGGGACATCGAAGCCCGCCATCGCCTTGTCGACGTCCGAGTTGTCGCGCGGCACGCTGTCCTTCTGGGCCCGGATGCCCTGCGCCTGCTCGCGGATGAGCTGCTCCTCCTCGCTGAAGCGGATGTCATTCGCCTGGTCGCCGGAGTCGCGGGGCTCGAGGTCCGGGTTGCCGGTCTTGTAGTCGTTCTCGTTGAGGTTGGCGGTCCGGTCGATGTCTGGGTTCTCAGTCATGCCGCACCTGTACCCCGCGGCGGAGGAGGCCAATCGGGCCTGCGTCAGCCGCGCGCACGCGGGTAGGACTGACCTTGTCCCCGCCCCGCGGCCAAGGAGAACACGATGAATCTGTTGGACGACGCCGTCAGCCGGCTCGAGCGCCTGGAATTCCTCGACCGGGTGGCCGAGCCCGTGCGGAAGGCGGCCCACGCGCTGGTCCGCCCCCGCGCGGTCCGCAACGCGCTCAGCGGCATCCCGACCGGCCACCCGCTGCACGCGGTCCTCACCGACGTGCCGATCGGGGCCTGGAGCATGGCGGCCCTGCTCGATGTGAAGGGGGCGCTCGGCGGGGACAGCGGCCGCGGCTCCGATGCCGCGGCCGACCTCCTCGTCGCCGCCGGGCTCGCAGCGGCCGTGCCCACCGCCGCTGCCGGCCTGAACGACTGGTCGGACACCTACGGGCCCACCGAGCGGGTAGGCCTGGTCCACGCGGCGGCGAACACCGCCGCGCTCGGGCTCTACGCCGCCTCCCTCGCCGCCCGCCGCGCGGGACGCCGCCCCGCCGGCCGCGCCCTCGCCCTCGCAGGCCTCGGGGTGCTGACGGTGGGCGGGTACCTCGGCGGCCACCTCACCTACTCCAAGGGAGTCAAGGTCAGCCACACCGCGTACCACGAGGGCCCCCTCGACTGGGAGGACCTCCTCGACGAGGCCGAGCTCGAGGGAACCGCCCCGACGGTGGTCCAGCTCGGCGACATCCCCCTGCTCGTGACGCGCGACGGCGGCCGGATCGTCGCGCTCGACAACGTCTGCACCCACGCGGGCGGCCCCCTGAACGAGGGAACCATCGAGGGCGGCTGCGTCACGTGCCCGTGGCACGGGAGCCAGTTCCGCCTCGCCGACGGTGCCCCGGTCCTCGGCCCCGCGAGCGCGCCGCAGCCGAGCTACGAGACCCGCGTCCGGGACGGGCGCATCCAGGTCCGCGCCAAGAGGTAGCGCCTCGCGGCGCTCAGCCGGTCTTGCGGGTGCGCCGCTTCGGCGGCGCCTTCTCCTCCTGCGGTGACCCCTCGGCGTCGTCCGCCTTCTTGGTGCGGCTGCGGGTGCCGGCGGAGGACTTGGCGCCCGAGGGCTCCTTCGCGCCGCCAGCGGCCTTGCGGCGGCTCTCGACGCTGCGGCGCAGGGCCTCCATGAGGTCCAGGACCTCGGCGCCCTCGCCCTCCTCGGCCGGGGCGCCGAACGTCTCCTCGGTGTCCACCGCGTCCCCCTTGGCGAGCTTGGCCTCGACCAGCTGGGTCAGCTGGGTCTGGTACTCGTCGGTGAACTGCTCGGGCTCGAAGTCGGAGGAGAGGCTCTCCACGAGGGAGGAGGACATCTTCAGCTCCTTGTCCGAGATCTTCACCTCGGTGTCCTCGAGGATGGGGAACGCCGCCTCCCGCACCTCGTCCGGCCACAGGAGCGCCTGCAGGACCATGACGTCCCCGCGCACCCGCAGCGCCCCCAGCCGGGACTTCTGCCGCAGCGCGAACTTCACCACCGCGGTCAGCTCGGTCTGCTCGAGCGTGCGCCGCAGCAGCTGGTACGGCTTCACGCCGACCTTCTCCGGCTCGAGGTAGTAGCTCTTCTCGAAGTACATGGGGTCGATCTGCTCGTCCGGGACGAACTCGACCACCTCGATCTCCCGGCTGCGCTCCACGGGCAGGGACTTCAGGTCCTCGTCGGTGAGGACCACCGTGCGGCCGCCCTCCTCGTAGGCCTTGTCGATGTCCGCGTACTCGACGACCTCCCCGCACACCTCGCAGCGGCGCTGGTAGCGGATGCGGCCGCGGTCCTTGTCGTGGACCTGGTGCAGCCTGAGGTCGTGGTCCTCGGTGGCGCTGTACACCTTCACGGGCACGCTGACCAGGCCGAAGCTGATGGCGCCCTTCCAGATAGACCGCATGAGCCCAGTGAACCGCACATTCCACACGATGGATAGGTCCTCGGCCCGCGCGCGGCGCCCGGAACGGGCCCTTGTCCCCTTGGCGGCCGGACCCGCGGCGCAGCACCGTGGGAGGAGCCGGCGCCTGCCGCCGCCCGCCCAAGGAGGAGCCGTGAACGTCCTCATCGCCTATGCGAGCAAGCACGGGGCCACGAAGGGGATCGCCGAGCGCATCGGCTCGACGCTCACCGCCGAGGGGTTCCCCGTCACCGTCAGACCGGTCGAGGAGGTCGACGACGTGACGCACTTCGACGCCGTCGTCCTCGGCAGCGCCGCCTACGCCCTCCACTGGATGCATGCGGCGACCGCGTTCGCGAAGCGGCACCACCGGGACCTGGCCGACCGGCCCGTCTGGCTCTTCGCGAGCGGCCCCCTCGGCGAGGAGAAGGAGGACACGGAGGGCCGCGACGTCCGGGAGAAGACCGAGCCGCGCGAGTTCGAGAAGTTCGCCGACGAACTCAATGTCAGGGGCGACCACGTGTTCTTCGGGAAGTGGGACCCCGGGTCCGAGCCCGTGGGCCTCATGGAGAAGATCATGGAGCATCTGCCCGGGCATCCCCGCGAGTCGCTGCCCGCCGGCGACTTCCGCGACTGGGACGAGGTCGAGGCCTGGGCGCACGGGATCGCCGAGGAGCTGCGGGCCGGGTAGGTCTGGGCCGGCGCCGGAGGCTGGGGCCGGCGCCGCTTGGGGCGCGGCGTCGCTCGGGGGCGCGGCGTCGCTCCCAGACGGGAGGAGGCGAGGGATGCAGGAGCGCCTTCCGATGCGGCACGGGTTAGGGCCCGCTGCGGCGGCCTCCCTGATAGCCTCTGCGGCCGTCGTGATGTCCTCGGCACTCGGGCTTGCGGCCGGACCGGGCAGGTATGTCCAGTCGCAGTCGGTCCTGGTCTCCCAGGGCGCGGACGCGGCGAATCTGGTCGCCGTGCTGCTCGTTGTGGTTGCCGTCTGGCTGGCACTGCGTGGCTCGCTGACCGCGCTGCTGCTGTGGCCCGGCGCCCTGTTCTACCTCGCCTACGCCTGCGTCCCGTACCTCATCGGTGCGCCGTTCACGCCGCTTCTCTTTGCCGATGTTGCGGTCTTCCTCGCCGCTGCCTACGGCTTGGCATCACTGGCGACCGGGATCGACGGGACGGCCCTGCGCGAGCACTTCGATGCGGCGCCGGCCAGGGCAGTAGGGGCGATCCTGGCGGTGATCGGCGTGCTGGCCTATGCAGGGCTCTTCTCAACCGCATTCGGCGCCTTCGGAGGCGAGACCGAGGCGGCCTGGCGCGGGCACTGGGCCGCCGACTGGGTCCTGGGCACCCCAGTGCTGCTCATGGGCGGGGTCCTGCTGTGGGCGAGGCGCTCCTTCGGCTACACGGCGGCCCCCGGGCTGCTGCTGGTCTCCGCACTCGGCGGAGTGGTCTTCGCAGTCGCGGCCGTCGTCGACAACCTCTTCGGGGGCATCCGGACGGGCCTCTCGGTCGTCGTCGTCCACCTGGTCATCAGCGCCGCCTGCCTGGCGGTTCTGACGTGGTTCCTCACCGCACCCCACCGCGCAGCCGCAAGAATCCGGAAGCCCCCCGCGGGCCAGGGAACGCGCGCGTCGGGAACGGCCTGAGCGGTCACGTGGGGCGAGGTGCCGCCGTGCGCCGATGGCCGACGGCGGTTCGACCGGCGCCCGGACGGGTAGGTCCACGGGGACATCTTCCCCCGGACCGGGGCGCATGGGAGGTTAGCCGCATGGCAGCGCAGCGCGAGACCGTCGAGATCGAGGGCCGCAGGCTCAGCCTGTCCAACCTGGACAAGGTCATGTACCCCGAGTCCGGGACCACCAAGGGCGACGTCATCGAGTACTACCGGATGGTCGGCCCCGTCATGATCCCGGCGGTCCGGGACCGGCCCGCCACCCGGAAGCGGTGGGTCCACGGCGTGGGCACCGCGGACGAGCCGGGCGAGGTGTTCTTCCAGAAGAACCTGGACGAACGGTCCACGCCCGAGTGGGTCCGCCGGGTCACGCTCCACCACCGCCGCTCGACCAACACCTACCCCCTCGTCAATGACCTGCCCACCCTCATCTGGCTCGCCCAGATCGCGGCGCTCGAGATCCACGTGCCGCAGTGGCGCGCCGTCGAAGAGGACACCATGATCAACCCGGACCGGCTCGTGATCGACCTCGACCCCGGCCCCGGCGCCGGGCTGCCCGAGTGCGTCGAGGTCGCGCGCCTGGTCAAGCCGATCTTCGACGACCTGGGGCTCGTCTCGGTGCCCGTCACGTCCGGGTCCAAGGGCATCCACCTCTATGCGAAGCTCGACGGCAGCCAGGAGTGGGAGGCCGTCTCCGCCGTGGCCCGCGAGCTCGCGAAGTCCCTCGAGGCGGACCACCCGGACCTCGTGGTCGCCGACCAGAAGAAGACGCTGCGCGGCGGCCGGGTGCTCGTGGACTGGAGCCAGAACAGCGGGCAGAAGACCACGATCGCCCCCTACTCGCTGCGCGGCCGAGTCCAGCCCATGGTTGCCGCCCCGCGGACCTGGGAGGAGATCGACTCCCCCGATCTGGCCCACGTGCGCTACAGCGAGATGGCCGGGCGCCTCGAGACGTACGGGGACCTGTTCGCGCCGCTGCACCCGGTCGCCCTGGCCGGGGAGCACGACGCCGGCCGCTCGTCCCGCCCGCGGTCCCGCGCCTCGGCCGCGGCGCGCTCGGGCTCCCCCTCCACCGGCGAGGACGACGACGGCGGCCGCCGACCGCCGTCGTCCGCCGACCGGCTCACCGAGTACCGAGCCAAGCGGCATGCCGCGAAGACCCCCGAGCCCGTCCCGCTCGAGGCGCCCACGCCCGGCGCCGGGGACGCCTTCGTGATCCACGAGCACCACGCGCGGCGGCTGCACTGGGACCTGCGGCTCGAGCACGAGGGGGTGCTGGCCTCGTTCGCGATCCCCAAGGGCATCCCGACCAGCACCGGGAAGAACCACCTCGCCGTGCACACCGAGGACCACCCGCTCGAGTACCTCACGTTCTCCGGCAGCATCCCGCAGGGCGAGTACGGCGCCGGGGAGATGTACGTCTGGGACACCGGCACGTACGAGGTCGAGAAGTGGCGCGAGGACGAGATCATCGTCATCCTGCACGGGCGCGAGGGCGCCGGCCTCGAGGCGGTGGCCGAGGGGCTGGGGCAGGCGGCCGACGGCTCGGCCGAGGGCCGCTCAGCACCCGAGGGCGTCCGGCTCGCGCTCATCCGCACCGAGAAGGGGTCTGCCGGGAAGGAGAACTGGCTCGCGCACCTCATGAAGGACCAAGCCAAGGGGCACTGGCGGCGCGGCACCCACGCCGAGGTCGGGGCACCCGACGCCGAGGGCGGGGCGCCGGCGACGTCCGACGCCGAGGGCGGGGCGCCGGCGACGTCCGGCCCGCCACCATCGCCGATGCTCGCCCAGTCCGGCACCGCCGGGCTCGTGCGGGAGGGCGACTGGGCGTTCGAGATGAAGTGGGATGGGATCCGCGCGATCGTGGACACCCGCGCCGGCGCCACCCGGCTGATCAGCCGCAACGGGATCGACCAGACGCTCACGTACCCCGAGCTCGCCGACCTCGCGGAGCTCGGGCCCGCCGTGCTCGACGGCGAGATCATCGCCCAGGCCCCGGGCGGCCGCCCGGACTTCGGGCTCCTGCAGCAGCGGATGAACCTCAGCCGGCCGGCCGACGTCGAGCGCGCCCGGCGCGCGGTGCCCGTGCGGATCGTGCTGTTCGACCTGCTCGAGTACGAGGGGCGCGACCTCATCGGCCTGCCGTTCCGCGAGCGACGGGCGGCCCTCGAGCTCCTCGCCGAGGGCGGGCTGCCTGCGAGCGCCCAGCTCTCCCCCGTCTTCAAGGGCAGCATCGACGATGTCCTCGAGGCCTCCGCGGAGCACGGGCTCGAAGGCGTCATCGCCAAGCGCCCCTCGGCCCGCTACGAGGCCGGCCGGCGCTCCGGGGCCTGGGTGAAGATCAAGCACGAGAGGACCCAGGAGGTCGTGGTGGCGGGCTGGCGGGAGGGCAAGGGAGGCCGCGCGGGGACTGTCGGCTCGCTCCTGCTCGGCATCCCGGACGACGACGGAGTGCTGCGGTACGCGGGCCGGGTCGGCTCGGGCTTCACGGACCGCATGCTCGCCGAGGTCTCCTCCCGGCTGCGCCCCCTCGAGCGCAAGACCCCGCCGCTGGTGGACGTGCCCCCGGAGGACACCCGCGACGCGCACTGGGTCACGCCCAAGCTCGTGGCCGAGGTCCGGTACGGGGAGCGCACGAGCGGCGGCCGGCTCCGGCACCCGGTGTGGCGGGGCTGGCGGCCGGACAAGGCCGCTGCGGACGTGGTGCTGGAAGGCTGACCCGCCCCTTGAGGAGTCACTTCCGCACCAAAGCGAACGTAGGTGACTCCGCAACCGGGCGTAGGTGGCTCCAACCTTGTTCAGGAGGACAACTCCCGGAGCGGAGCCCTCTGGCCTTGATGCGGCCGGCCCGCATTACGAGCGGGCCGAGACCTCCACGTCGGATTCTTGGGAAAACACGAACGCCCGCGTGTTGAGGCCGTCGGCTGCGAGCCAGAAGCCGCTCCCGTCGGGCATCACGGCATCTACACTGCCGCTCCGACGCACTGTCCCGCGCCGTCGGACTTCCACAACCTGTCCGACCTCAGGAGTCCAGTTCGTCTTGCCCGCATGCTTGTGTTCAGTTTCTTTCATCGGGTTCTTCCTGTGGCTGAGGCTGGTACGCACGGTGCGAGGAGCGGCACGGGTTGGTGGATCGAGAGCGTTCAGTGCCTTGCGGCATCCTGCCTTCGGGTCTCGCCCTCGTCGAGGGCAGGCCCCTTGTCGACTCCCTGCAAGCCATGGCGCCGGATGGAGACGACCACAGCGAATGTCGACATCACAGAGATGGCGGCGATGAGTGCCAGGAGGGCGGCCGGGCCCCAGGAGAGGTTGTTCGAGAGGGCGAGCACGGCGGTGGCGATGAGGGGGGTGAAGCCGGCGATGATGCCGGCGACGTTCGCGGAGAGGGCCATCGAGCTGTAGAGGACCTTCGAGGGGAAGTAGTCGCGGAACATGGCCCCGATCGGGGCGTACGGGATGGTTCCGAGGCCGAAGGCGAGGATCATCGCGAGCATGATCAGGCCTGGGTCCCTCGTGTCAACGAGCCAGAAGATCGGGAAGGCAAGGACGAGGGTCACGATGTAGCCCCATAGCACGGTCCGCGCCGCCCCGATACGGTCCGCGATTCTGCCGGAGATGATGAGCACAATGCCCTGGGCGACGGCGCCGAAGATCGTGGCGTTGAGGATGACCGTGGCGGGAAGCTTCAGCACGAGGGTGACGTAGCTGATCATGAAGGTCGTGATGATGCCGAACCCGGCCGTCGAGTACAGGTACGCGCCGACGCCGATGAGGAGCTTGAGGGGGTTCTTCGTGAAGACCTCGAGCAGGGGCGCCTTCGCGGTCTCCCCGGCGGCCTCCAGGGCCTTGAACTCGTAGGTCTCGGGCAGGTACCAGCGGATCCAGAGGGCCACGAGCACGAGGATGAACGAGACCAGGAACGGCAGGCGCCAGCCCCAGTCCATGAACTCCTGCTTGGGCAGGAGGGCCACGAGGGCCACGGCGCCCGAGCTGAGCAGGGTGCCGGCCGGGGAGCCGAGCTGGACGACCGCCGCGTACAGCCCTCGCTTGGCCACCGGGGCGTTCTCGACGGCCATCGCAGTGGCGCCGCCCCATTCGCCGCCGGCCGCAAGGCCCTGGACGAGGCGGATGAGCACGAGGAGCACCGGGGCCACGATGCCTGCTGTGTGGAAGGTGGGCAGTACCCCGATCAGGGTCGTGGCCGCTCCCATGATCATGACCGTGACGATGAGGGCGCCCTTGCGGCCGAGCTTGTCGCCGTAGTGGCCGAAGACCATCGCGCCGACGGGGCGGGCGATGAAGCCCAGCCCGAGGGCGGCGAAGGAGCCCATCTGGGAGGCGACCGGGTCCGTCGCGGGGAAGAACAGCGGCCCGAAGACGATCGCGGCCGTGGTGCCGAAGAGGAAGAAGTCGTACCACTCGAGGGCGGTGCCGACGAAGGCTCCGACGACGGACCTGCGCGCGTTCTTCAGGCGGAGGTGAGCGCTGTCGGCTGAATCGGTGCTCATGGTGTTTTCAGGACTTTCTGGAAGGGCTCATTCACGAGTGTGAGGGAGCGCACCCGATATCAACAAAGACTTTTTCGGCAGTGTTCGCATGCCTGTATGGCATTTGTGTCGGATTAGGCGGAGAGGTCTTTGCCCTTCGTCTCGGGCAGTCTGAAGGCCACGGCTGTCGATATGGCGAGCAGGACCATCACGTACACCGAGAACACCAAGGGCCCGAAGGCGGCATTCGCCCAGGGCTGCAGGTAGGGGGCCGTCCCACCGAAGACGGCGACCGCTACCGAGTACGGGATCGCGACGCCGACCGTGCGGATGCGGGTCGGGAAGAGCTCGGCCATCACGGCCGGGCTGCTGGCGAGGTTCGCGCCCATGAACACCAGGATGACCGTGGCTGGGAGGAACAGCGAGAGGAACGAGCTGCCGATCATGGCGTTGAGCGGGACGAAGAGGACCATGGGCACCCCGGTGCCGATCATGAGTGCGCTGCGGCGGCCGAACCGGTCCGAGAAGCGACCCCAGAAGGGCAGGGTTGCCACGAGCACCAGGTTCGAGGCGACCGAGGCCATGAGCGCGAGCGTGGGATCCATCTTGTGCACGACGACGGCCTGCTGGACGACCGCGACGCTCCAGACGTAGTAGCAGACGGTCGCGCCGACGGAGAGGCCGATGATCTGCAGGGCGCTGCGCCGGTGGGCGCGTATGGCGGGCCATGCTGGCTCGCGGCGCCCGGGAGCCTGGGTGAAGACCTCCGTCTCGGGCATCCGGGAGCGCGCGATCAAGGTGTAGAGGCCGAGGAGCGCGCCGACGAGGAACGGCAGCCGCCATCCCCAGGCGGCCATGTCCGCCTTTGGCAGGACCAGTCCGAGCACGACGCCGAGCAGGAGCCCGAGGCAGATGCCGAGGGTGCCCGAGAAGTAGATGAGTGACGCCCAGACGCCGCGGCGCTCCTTGGGCGCCGCTTCGGAGAGGTAAGTCTGCGCCGACGGGGCTTCCCCGCCGTGGGCGAGTCCCTGGATGAGGCGGGCGGCGAGGAGCACGACGGCGGCGAGGGCACCCGCCGCCTGGTAGGTCGGCACGACGGCGATGAGCAGCGAGCCGACGGAGGCTAGCGCCACCGTGAGCAGCATGGTCGTCTTGCGGCCCCTCCGATCGGCCAGGAGACCGAACAGCCAGCCGCCGACGGGACGCGCCACGAAGCCGACGGCGAAGATCGCCATGGCCCCGAGGAGAGCAGCGAGTGGGTCCTTGGGGCTGAAGACCTGAGGGGCGAAGAAGACCGCGAAGGAGGAGTAGATGCCCCAGTCGAACCATTCGAGGGCGTTGCCCAGGCCGGTGGCGAAGAGGGTGCGGCGCTGCTCCCTCGTGGCGCGGGGCGCTGGAGCGGTGAGGGCTGGTGTTGTCGTCATGGGCTCTTCCTGGAAAGGGAACGGGGTGGACGGGCAGGTGGAGCGGTCAGACGGCCCCGAGCCGGGCGAGCCGGTCCACCGCGAGCTGGGTGTAGACGGCGGTGCCGTCGGCGAGGACCGCATCGCTGAAGGCGGCGCGGGGAGAGTGGTTGAAGGGCGCGTCCCCGCGGGCTCCGTCTGGCGTGGCGTCCAGGCCGATGAAGGAACCGGGCACCGCGGCGAGGACGTCGGCGAAGTCTTCGGAGCCGCCGAGGGGCTTGGACATTCGGAAGTGGCGGTGGCCGCCAAGGATCTCGGTGATCGCCTCGGCCGCGAAGTCTGTCTCGAGCGGATCGGTCACGGTGACGCTGCCCCCCACGTGGTAGGTGACGTCCACGTCGAGGCCATGGGCAGAGGCGATGCCTTCGAGCAGTCGTGGAATCGCGGACTGGAGCCTCCGACGGGACTCCGCGGAGTACATGCGCAGGGATGCGCCGAACTCCGCGGTATCCGGGATGACGTTGATGGCCTCGCCGGCCCTGACCATGCCGACGCCGACGACGACGGGGTCGTGGGCGTCGAACTGCCGCGTCACCATTGCCTGCAGCGCCGTGATCATCTCGGCCATCACGGGCACCGGATCCTGGGCCAGATGGGGGGCAGAGCCGTGGCCGCCGCGGCCGAGGACCTTCACGAACAGCGCGTCCGCGGCGCTCATCATCACGCCGGGCTTGGTCTCGAAGCGGCCCGCATTCCCGCCGGCGCTGAAAACATGCATGCCGAAGGCCGCGTCGGCGCGGCGACCTGCTAGGTCGAGGATGCCCTCCCCGATCATCATCGGAGCCCCGGCGAGCAGTTCCTCGCCGGGCTGGAACATGAAGACGACGTCGCCCGCGAGCCGCTCGCGGCGCTCGGAAAGCAGGCGCGCCGCGCCGACGAGCATCGCGGTGTGCAGATCGTGGCCGCACGCGTGCATGCGGCCACGGATCCGCGAGGCGAAATCGAGCCCTGTCTCCTCTTGGACTGGGAGCGCGTCCATGTCCGCACGCAGGAGGACGACCGGGCGGCCCCCCTCGGCGAGGGCGGCGCCCGAGCGGGAGCCGGCGTCGTGCGGCGCACCACCGCGCAGGACCGCGCCGATGGAGCTCAGTCCCGTGCCGAGGGTGACTTCGAGAGGGAGGTCCGAGAGCGCCTCGAGGACCTTCTCCTGCGTGCGGGGCAGCTCGAGCCCGAGCTCGGGCTCGCGGTGCAGCGCGTGCCGCAGCCGGACGAGCTCGCCCTCAAGCTCGCGGGCGTCCTCGAGGATAGCAGTGGCAGACAAGGGCTTCTCCAGATCCCGGGCCCTTGTGTGGCCCGCGTCTCGGTGGTTGCGTACTGGATTCGAGTGTGGGGCAGCTTCCGGAAACTGGTCCTAGAATTCGAACAAATCGTCGTTTCATTCGAGGATTATCGGAGAAATCGTCATGCAGCCTCTGTCGGAGAAGGACCTCGCACTCATCCATGCGCTGCAGGTGGCGCCGCGGGTGCCGTGGGCACAGGCCGGCGAGATCCTCGGCATGCACCCCACCGCCCTGGCGGCGCGGTGGGAGCGGCTGCGCGCCGACGGAATCGTGTGGGTGACCGCCCAGCACACCGGCCGCGCAGCCAACCAGATCCTGTGCTTCAGCGAGCTCATGTGCGCCCCCGCCGAGCGCGGCGCCATCCTCGAGCGGCTCGTTGCGACTCCGCAGGTGCTCTCGATCGACGTGTTCTCGCACCACCAGGCCTTGGCCCTCACCCTCGCGGAATCGTCGATGTCGCGGCTGGTCTCGGACCTGTTCGACCCGATACTAGGGCTCGAGGGGGTCACGGGGCTCGAATCGATGGTCTGCCTCGGGATGCATGTGAGCGCGCAGCAGTGGAGGCTCAACCAGCTTGAGCGCCGGCAGGTGGAGGCGCTGCGGGCTATCGACCGTGGGCAACGCTCCGAGGGCCCTTCTGCGCCGCTCGGGCCCGAGCATGCCGCGGTGGTGGAGTTGCTCCAGCGCGACGGCCGCATCACGGCGGCCGAGGTGGCGCGCCTCCTCGGCCTCAGCCACGCAACCGCGCGGCGCCGTCTGGCGAGAGTGCTGTCCTCGGACGCGGTGAGCCTGCGGTGCGACATGGCACAGGCGGCCAGCGGCTATCCCATCACCGTCCAGTGGTTCGCGCGGCTTCCGGCCGCGGACCACGCAGCGGCGGCCCAGCGCCTCGCGGCCCAGACGTCGCGCCTCCGGCTCGTCGCCTCGGCGACGGGCCCGCGGAACTTTCTCGTCGCCATGTGGCTGCCATCCGTCAACGACATCCTCGCCGCCGAGAGGACCCTTACGTCTGCGGTGCCCGGGCTCGAGATCGGCGAGAGCGCAATCCTGACGCGCCCGCACAAGCGGCTCGGCTGGGAGATCCGCGCGGACTCGTCGACCACGGGGCGCCTTGTCCCGCCACCGTCCCTCGTCGGGTAGGGATGCAGGGGGCCCGCAGGGCACATGCCGTAGGGTGAACCCACATCCCCCAACGCCCCTCCCGAAAGACACCGATGTCCAGCACCCTCTTCACCGATGCCCTGTTCCGCACGCTGGACCCCAGGCACCCCGCCGTCGAGGCGCTCCTGGTCGAGGACGGACTGATTGTGGCTGCTGGAACGGTCGCGGCGATGCGGGAGCGTGCCCCACGGGGCACCGAGGAGGTGTCCTTCGGCGGTGGGACGGCGGTGCCGGGCTTCGCCGACGCCCACATCCACACCGCCTCGCTCGCGCGAGCGATGCACCAGGTGGACCTGCATGCCGCCACGAGCCTCGAGGAAGCCCTCGAACGACTCCGTCCGGTGGTCGCCGAACCTGCCTCGACCGGGTGGATCTTCGGCGGCTGGTGGGACAGCAACCGCTGGAGTGTCCCGGTCCAGCCCGATCGCCGGAGCCTCGATTCGGTCTGCGGGGACCGGCCCGCGGCCCTCACGAGCGCCGACGGCCACACCGTCTGGTGCAACACGGCTGCCCTGCGCCGGCTGGGGATTGACGCCACGACTCCGGATCCGGTGGGCGGCGAATACGTGCGCGACCCCCATGGTGATCCGTCGGGGATCCTGCGCGAGTCTGCGGTATACCAGATCCGTGACCTCGAGGCCCGAGAGGGCGCCGCGACGCTCGCAGACCAGCTCGCCGCTGCCCAGGAGCACCTGCTCGCCGCGGGCATCACGAGCGTGCATGACATCGACGGGCCGGACGCCCTCGCGGCCTTCGAACAGCTGCGGTCCGAAGGGCGGCTCTCCCTCCGCGTGCACAAGCTGCTCCTTGCCGACGGGCTCGACGCCGCCATCGCCCAAGGCATACGCACCGGCGACGGCGACGAATGGATCAGCACCGGCGCCGTCAAGATCTTCGCCGACGGCGCAGCCGGCTCGCACACGTGCCACATGAGCGAGCACTTCCCCGGCGACGAGCAGGACTTCGGCATGGAGGTAACCCCGTACCCCGAGCTCGTGGACCTGGTGCGCACAGCCTCCGAGGCCGGGCTCGCCGTCGCCGTACATGCCATCGGCGACCGCGCGAACCAGCTGGTCCTCGATGCACTCGCCGCGAACCTTGGCGTGAGCGCACGGCACGGGATCCGGCACCGGATCGAGCACGCGCAGTTCCTGCGCCGCGAGGACGTCGCCCGCGTGGCCGAGCTCGGTGTCGTTGCCTCCATGCAGCCGCAGCACTGCCCGGCCGACTACCCGCTCCGGTCCCTGCTGGCCGGACGCGACCTCGCCGCCTATGCATGGCGGAGCCTCCTCGACGCCGGAGCCGTCCTCGCCTTCGGCTCCGACGCGCCGGTGGAGGAACCGAGGCCGCTTCTGGGCCTGCACGCCGCCATCACGCGCATGACGCCGGCCGGGGAGCCTTCAGGCGGCTGGGACCCCCACGAGCGGATCACCGCGGAGGAGGCCCTGCACGCCTACACCGTCGGCACCGCCTACGCGAGCGGCGAGGAGGACCTCAAGGGCCGGCTCGCACCCGGCATGCTCGCCGACTTCGCCGTGCTGGACACAGACCCCTTCGCGTGCACGCCGGATGCCCTGCCCGAAGCCAAGGTGACCGCCACAGTGGTGGGCGGCCAGGTGCGCCACTCGGCCTGACATACCTCATCATGAGGGCATGAACTTCCGCCGACTCCAGTACTTCCTGGCAGTGGTCGACGCCGGCACGGTCACTGCGGCCGCCGAGCACCTCCACATTGCCCAACCAGCATTGAGCCGCCAGATCAAGACGCTCGAACGCGAGCTGAAACTGGCGCTCTTCGAGGCCCAGGGGAACCGGCTCGCGCTCACCTCGGCCGGACGCGCCCTCGTGCCGGTGGCCAGGCGGCTCATGGTCGAAACACGCGGCTTCGAGGAGGCCGCCGCGGTCCTGCGCACCGGCCGGGTCGACCACCTGGTCGCGGCGACCACGAGCGCCTCCCTGCGCGGCTTCCTTGCCCCGTTCATCGCCACCACAGGGCCCGACGACCCGGCGATCATCGCCCGCGAAGTCCCGCACTTCGAGATGAGCGAATCGCTGCGCCACGGCTGCGACCTCGCCATCTCCCCCGCCGCCCCGGACGGCACGCTGGCCAGCGTCCCCCTCGGGCGAGTGCCGCTCAAGGCGTACGTTTCCGCCGACCACCCCTGGGCCCGCGGCGGGATCACCGAACTCCCGCTCGAGGCCCTCGACGGCGAGGACGTCGTGGTTCCCTCGCACCACAGCGCGAGCCGGTACATCCTCGACGATGCCCTCTCGCGCGCCGGCGTCGGCTTCTCCCACCTCACGGAGTGCGATGACGGGCAGACGATCATCGCCCTCGCCGCGGGAAGCCACGGCATCGGGATCACGACCGACCAGCCCCTCTACGGCGCCCATCCCGTTGCACTGCGCGGGGCCGACGCGGCCATCATCGATCTCGGGCTCCATGCCACCTGGATCCCCGGACACTTCGCCGAGGAGACCATCCGGCAGATCGCGCTGCGGATCCGCCTCTTCCTCGGGGACCAGCAGTCGGTTTCCCAGAGCTGATCATGCCGTGAGAGCATGCAGTTGCTGCCAAAGTTGTATTAGACAGCATGAAGATGGCCCTCGCAGACTGAGTCCATGCTGTTCGACGCCCTCTTCACCCACGGCCGGTTCCATACCCAGGACGCCGGACGTCCGACCGTCACGTCCGTAGGCGTCCACCAGGGCCGCATCGTCTCCTTCGACGACGAGCTGCCGCCCGCGAGCTTCCGAACAGTGCACGACCTGCGCGGGGCGACCGTGGTGCCGGGCTTCCACGACGCCCACTACCACCTCTCCCATGTGGGTCAGGCCAGCCTTCAGCTCGACCTGCGCCCCGCCCTCGTCCGCAGCCTCGACGAGCTGCTCGCCGCGGTGGAGCGAGCGGCAGCAGCGCCCGCCAACGGCAGTGGCTGGGTCATCGGCTCGGGCTACGACCAGAACTACCTCGGGGCCCACCCCACGGCCGAGCAGCTCGATGCCGTTTCGCATGGCCGCCCGGTCTACCTCATCCACAACTCGCGCCACATGGGCGTGGCCAACACCGCCGCCTTCGAGGTCGCGGGCTTCCCCGGCCGCCGCGGCGCCGTGGCGCCCGACGGCGGCGCCGTCCCCACCGATGGCAGCGGACGCGCCGTCGGACTGCTGCAGGAGACGGCCCGGGCCCTCGTGATGGACGCGATCCCGGCGACGACCGCGGCCGACGTCGCGGACTACATCGCGGCCGGCTCGCAGGCGGCCCTCGCCGTCGGCCTCACCTCGATCACGGAACCGGGCCTCGGTGCGCCGGAGGGCATCGGCATGTCCCGCTGGGACGTGGCCGGCTACCAGCTCGCCCGCGAGCAGGGCCGCCTCGGCGTCAGGGCAACCGTCATGCCCTACCTGACCACCCTGCACCGGCTCGACGGCGCCCAGACCGGGGGCCACCCGCACTACGGCCTCGATCTCGGGATACGTTCGGGACTCGGCGACGACCTCCTGCGCCTCGGCCCCGTCAAGGTCCTGTCCGACGGCTCCCTGATCGGCCGCAGCGCCTTCATGCTTGACGACTACGAGGCCGACCTGGTCGAAGGCTGCCACAACCACGGCATGCTCCAGTTCCCCGAAGAGGAACTGCGCGAGCGGCTTCTCGGCGCCCACCTGGCCGGCTGGCAGCTCGCCGTGCACGCCATCGGCGACGGCGCCCTCGACGTCGCGATGGACATCATCGAGCAGGCCCAGACCCTGGCACCCCGCCCCGGCGCCCGCCACCGCATCGAGCATCTCTCGGTCGCGAGCGACGCGCAGATCGCCCGCGCCGCCTGGCTCGGCATCATCCCCGTCCCCCAGGGCCGGTTCGTGAGCGAGCTCGGCGACGGCGTCCTGGGGGCACTCGGGTCCGAGCGGGCCCGGCTCGCCTACCGCGTGAAGTCCGTGCTCGACGCCGGCATCGAGATCCCGGCCTCGACGGACGCGCCCGTCGTGGACGGCAGCCCGATCCTGAACATCCACGATCTGGTCAACCGCCGCACGGCCTCGGGCGCCGAGTTCGGCCCGGACGAACGCATCACCGTGGCGCAGGCCGTCCGCGCCTACACGGTGGGCAGCGCCCACGCGGTCCACCAGGAGCGCGAGAAGGGCTCCCTCGCCCACGGCATGCTCGCAGACTTCGCCGTCCTGTCCCAGGACCTCTACTCGATTCCCGCCGAGGCCATCGCCGAGACCGAGGTGACCGCGACGGTCGTCGGCGGCCTGCCCGCCCACGGCACGCTCTGAACCACCCCCTCGTATCACCCGCACCACAAGGAGCCCCCATGACTGCCTCGAAGCACGCCGGTCAGGCGATCGTCGAGTCCCTCGCCCTCCACGGCGTCCGCCGTGTCTTCGCCGTCCCGGGCGAGTCCTACCTTGCCGTCCTCGACGGCCTGCACGGCTCGGGCATCGAGACCGTCGTGGCCCGGCAGGAGGGCGGCGCGGCGTACATGGCCGAGGCGCACGGCAAGTTCACCGGGCAGCCCGGAGTGGCCCTGGTGACCCGCGGCCCCGGCGCAGCGAACGCCTACGTGGCGATCCACTCGGCATGGCAGGACGGCACCCCGATGGTCCTGTTCGTGGGCCTGGTGCCGATCGCGGACCGCATGCGCGAGTCGTTCCAGGAGTTCGACCCCAATGCGTGGTTCGGCACCCAGGCCAAGCGCGTCTTCGTCCTCGACGAGCCCGGGCGGGCTTCCGAGGTCGTGGCGGAGGCATTCTTCGCTGCCCAGTCCGGCCGGCCCGGACCGGTCATCGTAGGCCTGCCCGAGGACGTGATCCGAGGCGGGTTCGCCGGTCCCCTCGTCGAACCGATCCCGGTTTCCGAAGGCGCCGTCTCCGCCCGCGAGCTCGAGGGCCTCACCGCCGCCCTGGCCCGCGCCGAGAAGCCCCTCCTCTACGTGGGCGGCCAGCGCTGGACCCCCGAGGCCGCGGCCGCGATTACGCGGTTCGCCGAGGCCAACGGTATCCCGGTGGCCCAGGACTGGCACGCTTCCGACCGCGTCCCCTTCTCCTCACCCGTCAACGCCGGCTCGCTCGGCTACGGCCGCTCCGCCGCCGCGGCGCGCATGTTCGACGAGGCCGACGTCCTTGTGGCGGTCGGCGCCCTCCCCACCGACGTGCCGACCGACGGCTTCACCCTGCGCCAGCGTCCCGACGCGGTGAACTACCTCGTGAGCATCGACACCTCCCTGCGCGGCCGCTCGGGGGCCGTGACGGCCCACGTCCTCGCCTCGCCGGTCGCCTTCGCCGAGGCGGTCGACGGCGTGCGGCTGGGCCGGGCGGCCGACTGGGACTCCTGGCGCGCCAAGGGCCACGACGCCCACCGGGCTCTCGCGACGATTGGCGACTACGAGGCGCTCCCGGCCACCGCCCAGGGCACCGCGCACATGTCCGTGGTGGTCGGCGAGCTCCTCAACCATGTGCCCGCCGACACGGTGAACACCCTCGGAGCCGGAAACCACACGGCGTGGGCGCAATGGTTCATCCCCACCGAGGTCTTCCCGTCCCAGCTGGCCACCCGCAACGGGTCCATGGGCTACTCCATCCCGTCCGCCGTCGCCGCCTCGCTCGAGAGCCCCGAGCGCCTCGTCGTCGCGGTGTGCGGCGACGGCGAGTTCCTCATGAACGGCCAGGAGCTCGCCACCGCCGCCCAGTACGGCGCCGCCATGCTGGTGATCGTTATGGACAACTCCCAGTTCGCCACGATCCGCGACCACCAGGAACACCACTACCCCGGACGCGTCTCCGGCACCCAGCTGTCCAACCCCGACTTCGCCGGATTCGCACGCGCCTTCGGCGCCCACGGCGAGACCGTCACCGACGACGCGCAGGCCCAGGGCGCCGTCGAGCGGGCCCTCAAAGCCGTCACCGAGCAGCGCAAGCCCGCCCTCATCCACGTCATCACCGACCAGGCCATCAACCTGCCCTAGCCCCCGCCCCAGCTCGAAGGAGAGAGAGCATGAGCCTCTACCAGGTCACCAACCCCGCCACGGGCGAGGTCGTCGCCGAGTACCCCACGGCCACTGACGCCCAGATCCAGGACTCGACCGCGAAGGCCGAGAAGGGCTTCGCCGCGCTGAAGTCCCTGGATGCCGAGGACCGGGCAGCGCTCCTGCATCGCGTCGCCGACCTCCACGCCGAGCGCCGGGACGAGCTCGCCGCCACCATCACCCGTGAGATGGGCAAGCCGATCCTCCAGTCCGGCTTCGAGGTGGACATTGCCGTGTCCATCTACCGCTACTACGCCCAGAACGGTCCGAAGTTCCTCGAGGACGAGGTGCTCGACGTCGTCGCGGGCGGGACCGCCGTGGTGCGCAAGGAGGGCCTCGGGGTGCTGCTGGGCATCATGCCGTGGAACTTCCCGTACTACCAGGTGGCCCGCTTCGCCGGCCCGAACATCATGAACGGGAACTCCATCCTGCTCAAGCACGCCCCGCAGTGCCCCGAATCCGCCCTGGCGATGGAGAAGGTCTTCGCCGACGCCGGCGCCCCCGGGGGCGCGTACGTGAACCTCTTCGCCACCAATGACCAGGTGGCGGACATCATCGCCGACCCGCGCGTGGCCGGCGTGTCCCTCACCGGCTCCGAGCGCGCCGGCGCTGCCGTGGCCGAGATCGCGGGCCGCAACCTCAAGAAGGTGGTGCTCGAGCTCGGCGGCTCGGACCCGTTCATCCTGCTGGATGCTGACGACGTCGACGAAGTCGTCGGGCGGGCCGTGTTCGGCCGCATGGTCAACGCGGGCCAGGCGTGCAACGCCGCGAAGCGCTTCGTGGTCCACGAGGACGTCTACGACGACTTCCTGGCTAAGTTCACCGCGGCCCTCGGCGCCGTGGAGCCCGGCGATCCGACGGACCCGACGACCTTCCTCGGCCCGCTCTCCTCGGTCGCCGCCGCCAACGGGCTCGAGGCGCAGCTGAAGGGTGCGGCGGCCGCAGGCGCTACCGTCACCCTGGCCGGCGGCCGGGTCGCGGAAGGGTCCACGTTCTTCAAGCCGACCGTCCTCACGGACGTCACCGCCGACATGGAGGTCTACCGCCAGGAGCTCTTCGGCCCCGTCGCCATGGTGTTCAAGGTCTCGGACGAGGCCGAGGCTGTGCGCCTGGCCAACGACACCCCGTTCGGCCTGGGCGCCTCCGTCCACACCACCGACCCCGAGAAGGCCATCCGCGTGGCCAACCAGATCGAGGCCGGCATGGTGTTCATCAACGAGCCCGGCGGCACCGCCGCCGAGCTCCCTTTCGGCGGCATCAAGCGATCCGGCGTGGGCCGCGAGCTCGGAAAGTCCGGTATGGACGAGTTCGTCAACCGCAAGCTCGTCCGCACGCTCAAGTAGTCCCCTGCCGCGACGCGTGGCCACGGGAAGGGCCCGGCACTCACGACGAGTGCCGGGCCCCTCGACTCCCTGGTGCAGACTGCGGCACTCCCGAGGAGTCGGCTCGGCGCCGCCGAGGACCAGCCGCCGGCGGCGACACCGAGGGGACTGCGCGGCGAGGCAACGAAGGCGGCCACGCGACGTCGTGCGTCGCGTGGCCGCCTCTGTTTGCTGTTCCGGAACGCCGCCGGCGATCGGGGGGCCCTTTCCTAGGAGGCCCCGTCCGCGGCGTGTGTGAAGAGCTCGCCCAGAATGCGGGCACCCTTACGGATGTCCTCGATGGACGGAAGGCAGAAGCTCATGCGCAGCTCCCCGTGGCCGGAGCCGTCTGTGTAGAACGCTGTGCCGGGCACGTAGACGACCCCCTGCTCGATCGCCTCGTAGACGATGGCCTCGGTGTCGATCCCCTCGGGCAGCGTGATCCACAGGTAGAAGCCGCCGGAGGGCTGATTCCAGGTGGTCCCCGCAGGCATCACCTCGGCGAGGGTCTCGACGAGCGCCTCGGACTTGGCACGGTAGATGCCGCGGTAGGCCTCCAGCGTGTCCTTCCACGAGGGGTCGTCGAGGTAGGCGCTCATCAGGAGCTGGTTGAAGACGGCAGGGTTGAGCGCACCGGTCTCGGCGGTGTTCACCAGATGGCCGTGCAGGGCCTTCGGTGCCAGAACCCACCCTAGGCGCAGGCCCGGGGAGAACATCTTCGAGAACGAGCCGAAGTAGAGCGTGATGTCGGGGAACTCCGGCTGGATTGCGGGCATCGTCCGCCCGTCGAAGCCGAGGAGTCCGTAGGGGTTGTCCTCGAAGATGAGCAGCCCTTCTCCGCGGGCGATCTCGCCGAGTCGCCGGCGGCGCCCGAGGGAGAGGTTGACGCCGCCGGGATTCTGGAAGTTCGGGATCGTGTAGATGCCCTTGGGAGTCTTGCCCGCCGCCCGGACCTCGCCGATGAGGCGTTCGAGCTCCTCCGGGACGAGGCCCTCGGCATCGCTCGGAACATGCACGATCTCCGCCTCGTAGCTCGTGAACACGGCCATGCCCCCCGCGTACGAGGGACCTTCCGCGAACACCACGTCGCCGGGATTGACAGTGACCCGGGCTGCGATGTCGAGCGCCTGCTGCGAGCCCGCCGTGACGATCACGTCGTCGGCGGCCGCCGTGATCCCCTCGAGCTCCATGATCGCGACAATGTGCTCGCGGAGGGAGGGGATGCCGTTGCTCGCCCCGTACTGGAGCGCGACGGCCCCCTCGTCGGCGAGGATTCGGCGCGCGTCGTCCGCCAGCCGGTCGAACGGGAGGCCACCCAGGTAGGGGGCGCCGTTCGCGAACGAGATGATGCCCGGGCGCTGCGCCGACCGGAAGACCTTGCGGACCTCAGACGGACGGGCCGCCTTCACGCGGTCCGAGAGTACATGGTGGAAGGTCTCCTGACGGATGGCCGAGGACTGACTCATGGGGGCTCCTTTCGGAAACGACGGAAGCAACCGGGGACGCCAGGGCGGCGGACAGTTGAGGTCTGGGTTCAACTATCCGCCGCCTTGAAGATGCTGTCTAAGACTTTTGTTGACTGATCTCAATACCGGGGGGGCATCGAAAGGCAGGACGTTCATCTAGTCGCGGGACTCAGCGGTGAGGGTGGACGGGCGACGCCGGCGGATCACCTCATAGCCGAGGGTGATTATCGCGAGGAGCGCGACCGTGCCGAGGATGGAGATCCACCACGTGTCGGAGACGCCGGGCAGGACCATCGAGGCGAACACCGCCACGAGGACCATGATGCCGGCCCATGTCGTGACCGGCGCACCCGGCATCCGGAACCCGACCACCGGCAGCCTGCCGGTGTCCTGCAGCTTCCGGAGCCTGAGCTGGCAGGCGAAGATCGTGATCCAGAGGATGATCATGCACACCGCCGAGGCATTCAGGGCGGTCTCGAAGACGGACACTCCGCCGAAGAACGCGGTCATGGCCACCCCGAGCAGGTAGAAGCCGCCAATTCCGGCCAGGGCCCCCACCGGGACGCCGCGCCCGTTCATCCGGCAGGCGAAGGCGGGCGCCTCACCGTTGGCAGCCAGCGTGCGGAACGCCCGGGTGGTGGCGTACATGGTCGCATTGATGCCCGAGAGCGCGGCGGTGAGCACCACGAAGTTCATCACGGATCCGAGCCACGGCACGTTGAACGAAGCGAGCGCCGTCACGAACGGGGACTCCGTGGCGGAGTACTGCCCGCTCGGCAGGAGCATCGCGAGGATGAGGACCGAGCCGATATAGAACACGATGATGCGGAAGACAATGGCCTTGATCGCCTTGGGCATGATGTCGCGGGCATTCTTCGCCTCACCGGCCGACACCGCGGAGATCTCGACGCCGGAATAGGAGAACACAGCACCGACGCTCACGAGCGCCACGATCATGACCCCGTGGGTGAAGAACCCGCCGTTCCACAGGTTCGCCACCGAGGCACCGTGGCTGAAGCCCATCGGGCCTCCCGCGAACACGATGACGAGGCCTGCGACGATGAACAGGACGATGGCGATCACCTTGACCGAGCTCGCCGCGACCTCGATGAACCCGAACGAGCGAGCGGAGAATAGGTTCGAGCCGACGATCAGGAGCCAGGCCACGAGTGATGGGACCCACGGCGCGACCGAAGGCCACCAGTACTGGATGTACACCGACACGGCCGCGATCTCCACCAGACCGATCAGCGAGCCCAGCACGGTGGTGATCCAGCCGGTCAGGTGGGCCAGCCGGTCCCCGTACAGCTCGCGGGCCCACGAGACGAACGAACCCGAGGTTGGACGGTGCATTACGAGCTCGCCGATGGCCCGGCCGAGCAGGTACACGACCGCACCCGTGGCCAGGTACGCGAGGATGAGCGCCGGGCCAGCCGCGGCGAGCCGCGACCCGAGGCCCAGGAACAGACCCGTCCCGATGGCCCCGCCGATCGAGATCATCTGGATCTGGAAGTTGGACATCGTCTTGCGGTAGCCGGCATCGCCGGGCTCGACGAAAGACGGCGCCGCAGCCAGATCATCGTGGCCGGCCGCGCGCGAGGTCGCAGTCATAGGGTCTCCTCAGAGGAAATAGGGGGAAGGCCTCACCATGATCTGCCTCACAGATGATGCCGGTCCAAGACCTCTTGGGCCTCTTGGTCATGCCTCCTTGGCATCAGCACAAGTCCATGCTGCCTCAGGCGGCGGGCGCCTCCCGCCCAGCCCCGCGGAAAGAGCTTGAGCGTTCCGAACACTGAAGACGCGCGGGCGGCGTCGAGGATCCCAGGGGCCGTGAGCTGCCCGCGCCGGACTCCGCACCCGGCAGCAGCGAGAAAGATTGTTGAACAATCCTCTCGATTGATGCATGCTTGGATCACCACCTCGTGAGACGGAGATCACCCATGGCAAGCATCGACCTCAACAGCGACGTCGGCGAGTCCTACGGCAACTGGACCTTCGGCGACGACGCCGCGATCTTCGAGAGCGTCTCGAGCGCCAACGTCGCGTGCGGCTTCCACGCCGGCGACCCGAGCGGCATCCGGGCCACGTGCGAGGCGGCGGCCGCGGCCGGCGTCGTGATCGGCGCCCACCCGGCGTACCGCGACCTCGCGGGGTTCGGCCGGCGCTTCATCGACGTGACCCCGCGCGAGCTCATCGACGACGTCATCTACCAGATCGGTGCGCTCCAGGGCCTGGCCCGCTCGGCTGGCACCGAGGTCCGCTACGTCAAGCCGCACGGCGCGCTCTACAACGCGATCGTGCACCACGAGACCCAGGCGAAGGCGGTCGCGAAGGCCGTCGCCGAGGTGGCCCCGACCCTGCCGCTGCTCGTCCTGCCGAACTCGGAGATCCAGCGCGCGGCCGAGGCCGCGGGCCTGCGCACCGTCACCGAGGCGTTCGCCGACCGCGCCTACACCCCCGAGGGCACCCTGGTCTCCCGGCGCGAGCCCGGCTCGGTGCTGCACGACCTCGACGGGATCGTCGAGCACGTGCTGCGCATCCTCGACGGCAAGGTCCAGGCCATCGACGGCAGCATCGTCCGCATCGCGGCGGACAGCATCTGCGTCCACGGGGATACCCCGGGCGCGGTCGCCATGGCAGCCCGCATCCGCGCGGCCGTGGCCGAGGCCGGCGTCGGAATCGCGAGCTTCGCGTGACCGCCCGCGCGGCCGCAGTCCAGAGCCAGGTCATCGGCCTCCGCCCCGCCGGCGACCGCGCCGTCCTCGTCGAGCTGCGCACCCTCGGCGCCGTCCTGGCCCTGACCTCCAAGCTCGCCGCGGCCCAGCACGCCGGCGACCTCGCCGTGGTCGACGTGGTGGCCGCCGCGACCACGGTGCTCATCGTCGCGGAGTCCCCCGACGCCGTGGCCCGCGCCGCCGCGTACGTCCGCGCGCTCCACCTCGAGGACGCCGGGCGCGCGCCCGGCCGGCTCGTGCAGGTCGAGACCGTCTACGACGGCGCCGACCTCGACGAGGCCGCGCGGCTCACCGGGCTCTCGCCGGAGGCGCTCGTGGCCGCGCACAGCGGCACGGTGTGGGACGCCGCGTTCGGCGGCTTCGCCCCCGGGTTCGCCTACCTGACGCACGACGGCGCCCCGTCCGTCCCGCGGCGCTCCTCGCCGCGCACCGTGGTCCCCGCCGGATCCGTGGCCCTCGCCGGCACCTACTCGGCCGTCTACCCCGGCGAGTCCCCGGGCGGCTGGCAGCTGGTCGGACGCACCGACGCCGTGATGTGGGACCTCTCGCGAGACGATCCCGCGCTCGTGGCGCCCGGAGACCGCGTGCAGTTCGTGCCCGTCCGGGCGTCTGCTTCCCTCGCGGCGTCCGCGTCCTCCGTCGGCGAGACCGGACCGACAGCGGCCAGCCCCGCGGAGGCGGGGCTCGTCGTCGTGCGCGCGGGACTGCAGACCACGGTGCAGGACGCAGGCAGGCCCGGGCGCGCTGCGCTCGGTGTCAGCCCCGCGGGCGCGCTCGACCGGGGCGCGCTCCGCCGGGCCAACCGCATGGCCGGCAACGCCCCGGACGCCCCGGCCCTCGAGGTGCTCCTCGGCGGACTCGAACTGCGCGCAGAGCAGGACCAGGTGCTCGCCGTGACCGGCGCCCGCGTCCCGCTGCGGATCAGGCCGGCCGATGACGCGCAGGGACATGACCCCTCAGCGCAGGGACATGACCCCTCACGGGGGAGGGAGGCGCCGCTGGACGCCCCCTTCGCGCTGCTGGCCGGGGAGACCCTCTCCGTCGGCGCGCCGACCCGCGGGCTGCGCACCTATCTGGCGGTGCGCGGCGGCCTCGATGCCGAGCTCGTGCTCGGCAGCGCCTCGACGGACACGCTCTCCGGGATCGGCCCCGCCCCCCTCGCCGACGGGGACGCCCTCGCCGTGGCCCCGGCCCGCGGCGCGCACGTCGTCGGACTGCCGGAGATCCCCCCGCCCCTGCCGGACCCAGCCCTGCCCACCGAGCTGCGCGTGCTCCCCGGGCCCCGGCAGGACTGGTTCACCGACGCGTCCGCACGGGCCTTCTTCGAGCAGGAGTGGACCGTCACGGCCCAGTCGAACCGCGTGGGCGTCCGGCTGGACGGCGCCCCGCTCGAGCGCGCCAAGGACGGCGAGCTCACGAGCGAGGGCACCGCGCGCGGCGCCATCCAGGTCCCCGCGAGCGGCCTGCCCGTCCTGTTCCTGGCCGACGCCCCGGTGACCGGCGGGTACCCGGTGATCGGCGTCGTCGTGAGCGCAGACCTCGACCTCGCAGCCCAGCTGCCGCCCGGCGCCCCGGTGCGCTTCGTCCCGGCGCCCGGCGCCGCCCCCACGACCCCCGAAGGAAATGCCCATGCGTAAGGTCCTCATCGCCAACCGCGGCGAGATCGCCGTCCGGATCGCCCGCGCGTGCGACGACGCCGGGCTGGCCAGCGTCGCCGTCTACGCCGACCAGGACGCGGACGCCCTGCACGTCGAGGCGTGCACCGAGGCCCACGCGCTCGGCGGCACCGCACCGGCCGAGACGTACCTCGACGCCGAGAAGCTCCTCGCCGTCGCGGAGCGCTCGGGCGCGGACGCCGTGCACCCCGGCTACGGCTTCCTCTCCGAGAACGCCGGTTTCGCCCAGGCCGTCCTCGACGCCGGCCTGGCCTGGATCGGCCCCTCCCCCGCGACCATCCGGCTCCTCGGAGACAAGGTCAGCGCCCGCGAGGTGGCCGTGCGCGCCGGCGCGCCGCTGGCCCCGGGCAGCGACGGGCCCGTCGCGAGCGCCGCGGAGGTGCGCGCCTTCGCCGCCGAGCATGGCCTCCCGGTGGCGATCAAGGCCGCGTTCGGCGGCGGCGGCCGCGGCCTCAAGGTCGCCCGCGCGCTGGAGGAGATCGAGGAGGCCTTCGACTCGGCCGTGCGCGAGTCCCGCGCCGCGTTCGGGCGTGAGGAGTGCTTCGTCGAGAAGTTCCTCGACCGACCCCGGCACGTCGAGGCCCAGGTGCTCGCGGACACGCACGGCAACGTGATCGTGGTCGGCACGCGCGACTGCTCGCTCCAGCGCCGCCACCAGAAGCTCGTCGAGGAGGCCCCCGCGCCGTTCCTGACCCCCGAGCAGCGCGAGCGCATCCACTCCTCGGCGAAGGCGATCTGCCGCGAGGCCGGCTACGTCGGCGCGGGCACGGTCGAGTACCTCCTCGACAGCCAGGGCACCATCAGCTTCCTCGAGGTCAACACCCGCCTGCAGGTCGAGCACCCCATCACCGAGGAGACCTCCGGGATCGACCTCGTCGCGGCTCAGCTCGCGGTGGCCGACGGCCAGGTGCTGCCCGCCCTCGAGGACCCCGAGCCGCGCGGCCACTCGATCGAGTTCCGCATCAACGCCGAGGACCCAGGCCGCGGCTTCCTCCCGGCCCCCGGCACCATCGACCGCTTCGCCCCGCCCACGGGCCCCGGCATCCGGGTGGACGCCGGCGTCCGGGACGGCTTCACGGTGCCCGGCCAGTTCGACTCGCTCCTGGCCAAGCTCGTGGTCACCGGCGCGGACCGGCAGCAGGCCCTGCGCCGGGCCCGCCGCGCGCTGCGCGAGTTCGAGATCCGCGGCCTCCCCACGGTGCTGCCCTTCGACCGGGCCGTCGTGGACTCCCCCGCCTTCGCCGCCGAGGACGGCACGTTCGGCGTCTACACAACGTGGATCGAGTCCGAGTTCGCCGAGGAGCTCACGGCCAGCCCCGAGTTCACCGCCCCGGCCGCGCACGACGCCGGCCGCCGCACCTTCGCGATCGACCTCGACGGCCGCCGCATGACCCTCGGCCTGCCCGAGTCCCTGCTCGCCGGGCTCGCGGCCGGCGCCGTGGCCGCACCTGCGGCAGGCTCCGGGCCGGCGGCCTCAGCGCACGACGCCGGCGCACCCTCCGCGGCGGACCTCACCGCCGCGATGGGCGGCACCGTGGTCAAGTGGCTCGTCGAGCCCGGCACCGACGTCGAGGCCGGCGCCGGCGTGGTGGTGCTCGAGGCCATGAAGATGGAGACCACCGTGCAGGCCCACCGGGCCGGGACGGTCGGCGAGCGGGCCGCGGCAGCGGGCGACACCGTCGCGCCCGGGACCGTCCTGACCACGATCGGCGGCTGAGCGGCGTCGGCCCCGCGGCGGAGCGCGACCGAAGCCCGGCCCCGGCCACGGATAGGCTGGCAGCATGACGTCCGAGGGGGTCCTGCAGAGCCTGCGCCGCGCCGCGGGGAACACGAAGCACGCCGAGACCAGCTCGTGGGTCGCCGCGCAGCTGCGCCAGGCGATCGCCGACGGCCGCCTCGCCCCCGGCGCCAAGCTCGCCGAGGAGGAGCTGCGGGAGGCCCTGGGGGTCTCCCGCAACACCCTGCGCGAGGCGTTCGCGACCCTGACCACCGAGCGGGTCGTGACCCGCATCCCCAACCGGGGCGTGTTCGTCTCGCACCCCACGGCGGAGGACATCCGGGAGATCTACCGGGTCCGGCGGCTCGTCGAGCCTGGGGCCCTGCTGTGGTCGCCGGCGCAGCCCACGGACGGGCTGGCCGGCGTCGTCCGCACCGCCCGGGCCGCTGCGGCGGCCGGCGACGTGGCCGCCATGGCGGGTGCGAACCAGGAGTTCCACCGGGGCATCGTCGCCAGGGCCGGCAGCGAGCGGCTGAGCGCGCTCATGGAGCAGGTCCTGGCCGAGATGCGCCTCGTGTTCGCCACGATGGGCGCCGACCCGCGCTTCCATGAGCCCTACGTCGAGCAGAACGCCAAGATCCTCGGCCTCCTCGAGGCGGGCCGGAACACAGAGGCGGCCGAGGCCATGGCCCAGTACCTCGACCGGGCCGAGCACCAGCTCCTCGAGGCCATCGGCAGCTGACGCCCCGCCCCCTCCCGTCTGAGAGTCACCTCCTGGGAGTCACATCCCCGCCGGTGGGCCCCGTCTGAGAGTCACCTCCTGTGGGCAACCCACGAGAAGTGACCCCCAGAAGGTGACCCCCCAAGGATTGTTCAACAAACCCCTTGATTGATTGTTGAACAACCCGATATGCTCTAGCTCACAGCGCCGCGCCGCGCACTCACCGGGGCCTTGTCGAAGGGCTCGTGCACTCCCACCGGAATGGACCATCATGCTTGTACTCATCGGGGTACTCCTGGTCATCGTTGGCTTTGCCATCCGAATGAACCCCCTCGTCGTCGTCACCGTGTCGGGCATCGTCACGGCGCTGCTCGGCGGCCTCAACCCCCTCCAGATCCTCGACGCCTTCGGCTCCGGCTTCGCCAGCAGCCGCTCGGTGACGATCTTCGCGGCAGTGCTGCCCGTGATCGGCATCATCGAGTACTCCGGCCTCCAGGAGCAGGCCAAGAACCTCATCGGCAAGCTCGCCAAGCTCACCGCGGGCCGCGTACTCCTCGCCTACCTCGCAATCCGCCAGCTCACCGCCGCGGTGGGCCTGACCACCGTGGGCGGCCACGCGCAGACCGTGCGCCCGCTCGTGTTCCCGATGGCCGAGGGCGCGGCAATGCGCCGCTACGGCCACGTGCCGGAGAAGGTCAAGGAGAAGATCAAGGGCCACTCGGCGGCCGCGGACAACGTGGGCGTGTTCTTCGGCGAGGACGTCTTCGTGGCGGTCGGCTCGATCCTGCTCATCACCACCTTCGTGGACACCACCTACCACCTGCACCTCGAGCCGCTCCAGCTCGCCCTCTGGGCCATCCCGACGGCGATCGCGGCCTTCCTCATCCACGGCTTCCGGCTGCTGCGCCTCGACCGGGCGCTCGACCGCGAGTACGCCGGCACCACCCGCGATGACGCGGACAACGATGCGGACAGCACCGCCGCCGTCGACGCCACCACCACCGAGCTGGGAGACGCCAAGTGATCAACGTCGAAGCCGTCTACTGGCTCATCGGGGCCCTCTTCATCGCGTGGGCATCGCTGATCGCCCGGGACGAGAACCACCCGCACCGCGTGGGCGCCTCATCCTTCTGGGGCCTGCTCGGCCTCTGCTTCTTCTACGGCACGTGGGTCACCGCCGGCACCGCCCCGGCGTGGGTCCTCGGCGTGGCTGTCCTGATCCTCGTGGCCCTCGCCGCCACCGGCCGCCTCAAGCATGGCCGGCCTCGGACCTCCACCCCGGCCGAGCGGGTGCAGTCCGCCGCGAAGTTCGGCAACCGGCTCTTCGTCCCAGCCCTCGCCATCCCGGTCGTGACGGTCATCCTCGTCCTCGCGGCGCCCGTCCTGACCGTCGGCAAGACCCCGATCCTGGACCCCAAGAACACGACGCTCGTGGCGCTGGCCATCGGCGCGATCGTGGCGGCCGTCCTCGCCGTCGTGCTCCTGAAGCCGAAGAACAAGCTGAACCCGATCATCGAGAGCCGCCGCATCCTCGAGTCGATCGGCTGGGCCGCGCTCCTGCCGCAGATGCTCTCCACCCTCGGCATCCTCTTCACCAAGGCCGGCGTGGGCACGGCCGTCGGCACGCTCGCGACGGCCGTGATGCCCAAGGGCTCGCTCATTGCCGGCGTGATCGTCTATTGCCTCGGCATGTTCATCTTCACCATCCTCATGGGCAACGGCTTCGCGGCGTTCCCGATCATGACGGCCGCGATCGGCTGGCCGGTCCTCGTCCAGCAGTTCCATGGCAACCCGGCGATCGTCTTCGCGATCGGCATGCTCGCGGGCTTCTGCGGGACCCTGTGCACCCCGATGGCCGCCAACTTCAACCTCGTCCCCTCCGCGCTGCTCGAGATGAAGAACAAGTACGGCGTGATCACCGCCCAAGTCGGGACCGCGATCCCGCTGCTCGTGGTCAACACCGCCCTCATGTACTTCCTCGCGTTCTAGGCGCACCACGAAAGGACCCCATGGACCACGAGCACTTCCCCTCGGCCACGTTCCCCGACGCCGCACGGCGGTGCGCCGAGATCGTCCTGGACAACCTGGGCCGCCCCTACCCGTACGCGGCGCACCACGTGCGGCGCTCGGCCGAGGACACGGCCATGCCGCACGAGCTGCACCCGGCGTTCGGCACGTCCTTCGACTGGCACTCGTGCGTGCACATGCACTGGCTCGGGGTGAGCGTGCTGGACTCCGGCGCACTGTCGGAGGAGACCGCCGCCGAGCTGCGCGCCGCCCTCGGCGAGAACCTCACCGCGGAGAAGCTCGCGGTCGAGGCCGCCTACCTGGCCGCGAACCCCTCGTGGGAGCGGCCGTACGGGTGGGCATGGCTCGTGCGCCTCGCCGCGGCCTGCTCCGGCTCGGACGACGCCGGGCTGCGCGGCTGGGGCGAGAACCTCGCCGGCTGCGTGGACACGGTCGCGGAACTCGCCGCCGCGTGGCTCGGCACCGCCGAGTACCCCGTCCGGCACGGCCTCCACACGAACTCCGCGTTCGGCCTCGCGTGGATGGTCGACGCCTTCCGGTCGCTGGGCCGCACCGACGCGACCCGGGCCTGCGAGGCCGCCGCCCGCCGCTGGTTCGCCGACGACGCCGGCTGGGCCACCGAGTGGGAGCTGTCCGGACAGGACTTCCTCTCCGCGGGGCTGTCCGAGGCGGACCTCATGGCCCGCGTCCTGGCCCCCGAGGAGTTCGCCGCGTGGCTGGGCTGGTTCCTCCCCGACCTCGGCGCCGGCTCCCGCATGCTCGCACCCGTCGGCGTGGCCGACGAGACCGACGGCTACATGGTCCACCTGCACGGCCTGAACCTGAGCCGCGCGGGGCAGCTCGCCCGCATCGTCGCCGCCCTCCGGGACGCGCACGACGCCGCCGGCTCGCCCGCCGCCGCGGGCTCGCCGGAGCCGGTGCTCGCCGCCGCGGTGCAGCCCCTCTTCGCCGCCGGGCTCAGGGGGCTGGACAGCGGGGACTTCATGTCCACCCACTGGCTCGCGAGCTTCGCGTGGGACGCGGCCGAGTCGATCGAGGCGCTCGGGGAGCACGAGCCCGCCTGACCCGCTGCTGTGCCGGGCGCACTGCCGGCGCCCGGCCGTAGGATGCGAGCGTGAGCGGGCCCGAGACGAACGGCTGGCAGGCCCCGCCCCCAGCGCGCCGCCGGCCCGAGGACATGGTGCGCGTCCTGCGCGTGCCGAACTTCGCCCTGTTCTGGACCGGACAGCTCGTCTCGGGCACGGGGACCTGGATGCAGACCGTGGCCATGGCCTGGCTCGTGCTCCAGATCAGCCACTCCCCCGGCGTGCTCGGCACCGTGACCATGCTGCAGTTCCTGCCGATGATGCTCTTCACGCTCCCGGCCGGCGTCCTGGCCGACAGGGTGCCCAAACGCCGCCTGCTGCTGGCCACGCAGGGCCTCGCGGCGCTGCAGGCGGTAGTCCTGGGCGCAGTGGCCCTGGCGGGGACGCCGCGGATCTGGGTGCTCGCGGTGATGGCGTTCGTCCTCGGGCTCTCCAACGCGTTCAACAACCCGACGCAGCAGGCCTTCCTGCCCGAGCTCGTGGGCCGCGCCCTGCTGCCGGACGCGGTCACCATGAACAGCATCCAGTTCAACGGCACCCGCATGGTCGGCTCCGCCCTGGGCGGCCTCGTCCTGGCACAGTCCTCCGCCGCGGCCGTGTTCCTCCTCAACGCCGCGAGCTTCCTGGCTTCCCTGGCCGCCCTCCTGCTCCTGCGCGGCGCCGCGCTGCATCCGCCGACCGGCGAGCGCCCGGGCCGCCGGGCCCTGCGTGAGGGCCTCGTCTACACCTTCCGCACCCCGGCGGTGCTCTTCGTCCTCGCCTCCCTGGCCGTGGTGGGCACCTTCGGGTTCAACTGGCCCGTGGCGGGCCCGCTCATCGCCCAGGACCTGCTCGGAGTCGGCGCGGACGGCTTCGGCGCGCTCATGGGGGCGTTCGGGGCCGGCTCGCTCCTGGCCGGAGCCGGGCTGATCGTGCTGGGGGTCGGCGGCCGACGCCGGATGGTCGCCGCGGCGGCCGTGCTCGCCGTCGTGCTCGTGGCCCTAGGGGTCTCCCGCTCGTATCCGGTGAGCGTGGCCCTCATGGTCCTCGCGGGGGTCAGCGGCACCGTCTACACGACCACCGCCAACAGCACGCTGCAGCGTGCGGTGCCGGACAGGCTGCGCGGCCGGGTCATGAGCCTGTTCGTGCTGCTCATGGCCGGCAGCACCCCGATCGGCGCCACGCTGCTGGGCTGGGGCGCGGACGCGTTCGGGATCGCGGCGACGATCATCGGCTTCGGGACCGTCACGGCGGCCGGGCTCCTCGCGCTCGTCATCCGCCGCCGGTCCGGGTGAACCCGGAAGCGGCGATGTTCGTTGTCCCCCGTGGGAGAGGGAGGACGAGGATGGAACTCGACGCCATCGAGGTCGCCCTGCTGGACGGGCGCACCACGACGTTCGGCGAGTGGGCGGGCAAGGTCCGGCTCGTGGTCAACGTGGCGAGCCGCTGCGGGCTCGCCCCGCAGTACGAGCAGCTCGAGGAGCTCCAGCGGCGGTACGGCGCACGCGGCTTCACGGTGCTCGGCGTGCCCAGCAACCAGTTCCTGCAGGAGTACCGGGACGAGGGGCGCATCGCCGAGTACTGCTCCGCCACCTGGGGCGTGACGTTCCCGATGCTGGCCAAGGCCTGGGTGAACGGCCGCGGGCAGCACCCGCTCTACCGCGAGCTGACCAAGGCACCGGACGCCGCGGGCCGGGCCGGGCGCGTGCAGTGGAACTTCGAGAAGTTCCTCGTGCTGCCCGACGGCGCGGTGCACCGCTTCCGCCCCCAGATCCGGCCCGACGATCCGGCGATCGTGGGCCTCATCGAGGGCGCGCTCCCCGAGACCGCAGGCTGACCGGCACCGTCACTTCTGCTGGCGCGGCTGCCCCAGCTTGGGCCGGCGGGGCGGAGTCGGCTGCGACGGCCACCTCCGGGGGCCGGTCCACAGGGCCGGCGGAGCGTCGAGCTCGCGGCACAGCGCGAGCGCCATGCGGTCGTAGTTCTGCCGCCATCCCACGAAGTGCGGCCACGCGTCCTCGTCGGTCTCCGTGACCGGGTAGCCGACCGAGCGGAGGGTCTCGGCAGCGCGGGCGAAGTCGTCGAACGTGATCGAGATCGCCATCGGATCGACGGAGATCTCGGCGAGGTCGGGGACGGTCAGCTTCATGGCCCTGGCCATGTCGGCGAGGGTCTCGAAGCCCATGCGGAGCATGAGCCGTGCGGTGATCTTCGGGTCTGCGCCCGGGGCGAGCGCGAGGTGGAGGGCGGCGGCATCCATCACGGCGATCAGGGACGTGAGCCAGTGGGAGTCGGTCCTCGGCGACCGCAGGCGGAGCAGCCCCGTGTACGTGGTGTGCGATTCGGCGACCTCGGCGGTCCACCGCTCCCACCGCACGAAGAGGTCGCCGAGGACGGGGCCCGAGTCGCCGCCGCCGGTGCCCCAGTGGGTGCGCACGAGGATCTCCGGCCCCCAGGCTGGGGTCCCTGCCCGGGCGACGAGGAGGGTGACCTCGGTCTCGCGCCGGTTGAAGGCGGCGTAGACGGTCGGCAGGTAGCCGACCTGGAGGCCGATCACCGCGATGCCGGCGAAGCCGGCGAGGTAGGCGGCGAACTGGCCGCCGCCGCCGTGCGGGACCGCGAAGCCGAGGGTGAAGAGGGAGGACCCGGCGTCCTCGAGGGCCGCGCCGAGGTCGTCGGTGTCGGGCAGCATCACGAGCGCGAAGCCGAGCACGAGCATCGCCATCCAGACGGCCAGGCGCGCCACCAGGGTCAGCGGGGACTGCCAGCCGAGGATCAAGTCGCGCCGGCCGTAGGACCGCACGCCGCGGAGCGCCTGCAGGAAGGCCCGGTCGAGCAGGGCATCGAGGGCCCCCGTCACCCACGAGTCGACGCGCCTCGGAACCACGAGCGCTCCGACGATGCTCATCGACGTCCCGACAATCAGGCAGACGCCCGCCGCGAACCCTGCCCAGACCAGCGCATCATGCACGGGGCGTCCTAGCCGATGTCGAGGAGGACCTTGCCCACGGCGCCGGCTTCGACGGCGTCGTGCGCGGCGGCGGTCTCCGCGAGGGGGAACCTCGTCAGCGGCAGTCCGTGCTCCTCGCCGACCCGCAGCGCACCGTCGGCGACGGCGGCGCCGACGGCGGCGACGGCGTCGTGCTTCTGCCCCTCCGAGACGGTGTAGGTGAGGATGAACTGCAGGCGCGCGTTCTTGCCCATGGCACCGCGGACGGGGACCGAGACGGCCTCGTCCCCCGTGCCGGCGTAGATGGCGACGGTGCCGCCGAGGGCGAGCGCGTCGAGGTCCGCGGCGATGTTCGCGGCGGCGTTGACGTCCACGATCAGGTCCGCGCCGCCGGGGGCCACGCGCCGCACCTCGGTGGCGACGTCCTGCTCGCGGTAGTTGAGGACGACGCCGGCCCCCGCCGCCCGGGCGAGCGCCGCCTTCTCCTCGCTGCTCACGGTGGCGACGATCTGGGCCCCAGCCCAGCGGGCGAGCTGGATCGCGGCATGGCCGACCGCCCCCGCGCCGCCGGTGACGAGGACTGTCCTGCCGGCGAGGGCGCCGGGGGCGAGCCGGGAGGGGCCGTGCTCGCTCGCCGTGAGCGCGCGGTGGGCGGTGAGGGCCGGGATGCCGAGGGATGCGCCCGTCTCGAAGGACTCGGCGTCCGGCAGCGGCTGGGCGTGCGCGGCGGGGACGTTGACGTACTCCTGCGCGGTGCCCTCGGCGCCGCCGTAGGCGACGTCCCAGAGCCAGACCCGCTGCCCCGGTTCGAGGCCCGAGGCACCCGGCCCGACCGCGTCGACCGTCCCCGCCGCATCCTGGCCCGGCACGTGCCAGCCGTCGAGGCTGCCGGGGTACGTGCCGCCGGCGCGGGCCTTCCAGTCGGTGGGGTTCACGCCGGCGAGGGCGATCCGGACGCGGATCTGGCCCTCGCCGGGCTCGGTGAGCTCGCGCTCGCGCAGGGCCAGGACGGAGGAGGGGCCGGTCGCGTTGTACTGGACCGCGCGGTAGGTGGTGCTGTCGTTCTCAACCATGGGCCCATCCTGCCCCATGCCCCGGCGGCGCCCCACCCCCGACCGTCTGGAGGTCACCTCCTGAAGGTCACCTCCAGACGGGGTGGGGTCAGTCCTGGAAGTACTCGATCTTGGCGCCGATCGAGTTGAGCCGCTCGGCGAGGTCCTGGTAGCCGCGCTCGATCACGTAGATGTTGCGCAGCTCGCTCGTGCCGCGGGCGGCGAGCATGGCCAGGAGGATGCAGGCCGCGGGCCGCAGCGCGGGCGGGCAGCCCACCTCGGCGGCGCGCCACTTGGTCGGGCCGTTGACGTAGATGCGGTGCGGGTCGAGCAGCTGGACGTGGGCGCCGAGCCGGTTGAGCTCGGTGAGGTAGATGGCCCGGTTCTCGTAGACCCAGTCGTGGATCATCGTCTGGCCGGTCGCGTTCGCGGCGATGACCGCGAAGAACGGCAGGTTGTCGATGTTCAGGCCCGGGAACGGCATCGGGTGGATCTTGTCCGTCGGGGCGTGGAGCGTGGAGGGGAGCACGGTCACGTCCACGAGGCGGGTGTGGCCGTTGCGGGCCATGTACTCGCCGGAGACCGCGAGCTTCTGGCCCATCGAGGCGAGGGTCGCGAGCTCGATCTCCATGAATTCGATCGGAACGCGGCGCACGGTGACCTCGGAGTTGGTCACGATCGCGGCGGTGATGAGGCTCATCGCCTCGATCGGGTCCTCGCTGGGCCAGTAGTCGATGTCCGCGTCGATGCGCGCCCTGCCGCGGATCCGCAGGGTAGTGGTGCCGACGCCGTCGATCGTCACGCCGAGCGCCTGCAGGTAGAAGCACAGGTCCTGGACCATGTAGTTCGGGCTGGCGTTGCGGATCACGGTCACGCCCTCGCGGTGCGCGGCGGCCATGATGGCGTTCTCGGTGACGGTGTCGCCGCGCTCGGTGAGGACGAAGGTGCGGTCGGCGCGGTCGGCCTCGGGGGCGCGGACCGTGTAGAAGCCGGCGGTGGCCTCGACGGCGAGTCCGAACTCGCGCAGGGCCTGCATGTGCGGCTCGACGGTGCGGGTGCCGAGGTCGCAGCCGCCCGCGTACGGCAGCCGGTACTCGCTGCGCTCGTCGAGGAGGGGGCCGAGGAGCATGATGACGCTGCGGGTGCGCCGCGCGGCCTCGACGTCCATCCCGTCGAGGTTGAGGGTGGCGGGGCGGCGGATCAGGAGGTCGCGGGCCTGCTCGCGGTCCTCGCTGGGGAGCCAGGTGCACTCGACGCCGATCGAGGTCAGCACCTCGACGATCCGGTTGACCTCCTCGATCCGGGCGAGGTTGCGCAGGGTGGTGGTGCCGCGGTTGATGAGGGAGGCGCACAGGAGGGCCACGCCCGCGTTCTTGGACGTGTTGACGTCCACGGCGCCGGAGAGCCGGTGCCCGCCCTCGACCCGCAGGTGGGTCATCTTGGGAGCGCCGATGTTGACGATCCGCTGGCCGAGGATGTCCTCGATCCGCTGGATCATCTTCAGGCTGAGGTTCTGCTTGCCCTGCTCCATGCGCGCCACGGCGCTCTGGCTGGTCCCCAGTTCGGAGGCGAGCTGTCCCTGGGTCCAGCCCCGGTGGGAGCGGACCTCGCGCAGGAGGACGCCGACGGTTTCAGCAGTCTGTTGTGCCATGCGGTTGAAAATATCACAGCTGCTATACAGCGAGGCAAATCGGCGGTCAACCCGGGCGTTTTGGAGGTCTAGACCGGCACTTATCCTCGTTCCGTGAGATAACGGCGTGTCGCGTGCTCAGGGGCGACCGGCCGCGGCATCCCCTCGGCTGACGACCGAGAGCACGTTACCCGCCGGGTCCGTGAACCAAGCAATTCCCATGCCGCTGTCTGGATCGCTCAGTACACCCCGTCCGTCCACGGGCATCTCGGGGGTGCTCGGGTAGTGCTCGAGGTGCAGCCCGAGCCCCTCGATCTCGGCGATCGCGGCGTCCAGGTCCGCGACCTCGAAGTTGAGCACGGTGAACGTCGCGGGGGTGTGGTCCGGCTTGGGGTAGGCGAACACGGTCTGGCCGCCGGGGACGGTGACGAGCAGGCCGCCCATCTGGTCGGCCACGTCGAAGCCGAGGGTGCCGCCGTAGAAGGCCCGGGCCTTCTCGACGTCGTCGACGCTGAAGCTCGAGAACGAGGCGGTGGGCTGGAACATCGTGGGCTCCTTGAAAGTGGTGCCGGCTCCTCCCCCGGCCACGATCGCACGTTCGGCTCGCGGCGCGCCAGAGCGCACGACGGCGTCTCCCGCACGAGGTGACCCGGCCCGCCCGGGCGGGGACGCGCCGTCGTGCGCCGGAGGGCGCTAGCCCCAGACCACGTTCCACGTGCCCAGCACCACGGCGGCAGCGACGGCCAGCGCCGCGATGCCCGCCCCGGCCGCCAGCACCCACGCGTCGAGGCGGGAGAAGCTGGACTCGCGGGCCCAGGTGCGCGGGGCCGGGCGCCCGTCCACGATGCCCCCGAAGCCACGGGCCTCCATCGCGACCGCAAGCCGGGTGGCCCGCCGGATCGCCTGCACGAGGAGGGCGAACGCCTGGCCGAGGAAGGCCCGGGCCCGGGCCACCGGGCTGTGCCCGCTGCCGACCCCGCGCGCCCGCCGTGCCAGCCCGAGGGTGCGCCACTCGTCCACGAGCAGGCCCACGAGGCGCATCCCGGCCAGGGCCCCGAGGACGAACCGGCTCGGGAGGCGCAGCTTCTGGGCGAGGCCGTCGGCGAGGTCCGTGGGGTCGGTGGAGAACAGGAGGAACACCCCGGGCAGGGCGATCGCGAGCCCGCGCAGCCCGATGGCCACCCCGGCCAGGACCGAGTGCTCGGTCATCACCACGGGACCGAGGTGGACCCAGACCGGTCCGGTCTTGGCGCCGAGGAGGGCCGTCGAGTAGGCCGCGAGGGCCGCCGCGACGGCGAGCGGCCACGTGCGCCTGGCGAGGGTTGCCGGGCGCACGCCGAGCAGGGGCACGAGGGCGAGCTCGAACGCCAACGCCACGGACGCGGAGACGGGGTCCACGCTGAACAGGAGCGCCACGGTGATGCACAGACCGGCGGCGAGCTTGGCGACGGGGTTGGCGCGGGCCAGCACCGAGTTGGCGACCTCGGGGGTGAGGATGTCCGCGCTCATGCCGCCGCCCCCACGCGGGCCGCGCGGCCGCCGTCCACCCGGTACACGGAGTCGGAGAGGGCGGCGGTGAAGTCCTCGTCGTGGGTCACGGCGAGCAGCGAGGTCCCCGCGGCGAGGAGCTCGGCGAGCAGCCGCACGAGCTCGGACCATGTGAGGGCGTCCTGGCCGAAGGTGGGCTCGTCGAGCATCAGGATGCGGGGAGAGGTGGCGAGCATCGTCGCGACCGAGAGGCGCCGCTTCTCCCCGCCCGAGAGCGTGAACGGGTTGGCGCCGGCGAGCCCGCCCAGGCGGAGCCGCTCGAGGAGGGGGTCGACGGCGGCCCGCACCTCGGCCTCGCCCAGCCGGGCCACGCGGCGGGGCCCGAACTCGAGCTCGTCGATCACCCGCGGGGTGAGGAACTGGTGCTCGGGCTCCTGGAAGACGCTGCCGATGCGGCTCACGAGCTCGCTCGAGCGCCACCGCTGCGGGCTCGGGCCCGCGGTGCCGGCGAGCGCCGGGAGCGCCTCGAGCCGGCCCCCGGCGGCGGGGAGCAGGCCCGCGAGGGTCAGGGCGAGCGTGGACTTCCCGGCGCCGTTGGGGCCGGTCACGCTCACCGACTCCCCCGCGCGCAGGGCCAGGTCGATCCCGGTCACCACGGGCGGGGCCTTCCTCGCGCGCCCGACGGCGAGGCCCTCCCCGACGAGGAGCGGCTCGCGCGGCGCTGCTCCCGGCCCGGGCCGGGGACGCAGCGGCTGGGCGGGGGCGTCTCCGGTGAGCGGGTGCCAGCCCGGGACCCACACTCCCGAGGCGGCCAGCCGGCGTCGTGCGTCCGCATCGGCGAGCACGGCGTCCGGGGAGCCGTCGGCGAGGAGTCCGCCGGCGGCGTCGAGCACCACGACCCGGTCCACGAGGCCGGCCCACACCGCGACCCGGTGCTCCACCACCACGAGGGTTGCGCCGGTGCGGTCGAGGCTGCGGCGCACGGCCTCGCGGACCTCCTCGACGCCGGCCGGGTCGAGGTTGGCGGTGGGCTCGTCCAGGAGCACGAGGCCGGGTTCCATCGCGAGGATGCCCGCGAGGGCGAGGCGCTGCTTCTGGCCGCCGGAGAGGGAGGAGGTCGGGTGGTCGAGGGGCACGGCGAGGCCCACGTCGTCGAGGGCGCGGTGGACCCGGGGCCAGATCTCCTCCCGGGGCACGGCGAGGTTCTCGCAGCCGAAGGCGACCTCGTCGCCCACCCGGGCCATGGCGATCTGCCCGTCGGGGTCCTGGAGCACGAGGCCGGCGCGGCCGCGCGCGAGCGGTGCGGGGACGCCGTCGACCGTGAGGGCGCCGAGCTCCTCGCCCTCTTCCGCCGCGCCGAGCACGCCGGCGAGCGCGTGCAGGAGGGTTGACTTGCCGGCCCCGGAGGCCCCGAGGAGCAGAACCCGCTCCCCGGGTGCGATCGTCAGGTCCAGGTCCTTGACGGCGAAGGCCTTCCGGCCCGCGTGCCGCCAGCCCCAGCCCCTGGCGGCAACGCCCGCGGGCCCCCGCCCCGTGCCTCCGTGCGCCATGCTCAGACGTCCGCGGCGCGGCCCGCGGCGAACGCCGAGAGGGCCCCCGTCCTGGCCAGCCCGCGCACGGCGAGCCAGCTGAGCAGGCCCGCGATCACCGCGCCGGAGAGGACCGCGAGGACCGTGTACACGGCCTGCCAGCCGAACTCCCACTCGGGGAAGTAGATGATCACCTCGGAGACGCCGAGCGCGAGGCCCGAGAGGGCCCCGGCCAGCAGCGCGACGCCGAGGTTCCAGCGGCGGTAGCGGAAGGCGGCGAACGCCACCTCGGCGCCGGCGCCCTGGACCAGGCCGGAGAGCAGCACGGCGAGGCCGAACTGCGAGCCCAGCAGCGCCTCGACCACGGCCGCGAGGATCTCGCAGAACAGCGCCGCCCCGGGCTTGCGGATGATCAGGCCGCCGAGCACGCCGGCGATCACCCAGCCGCCCGCGTAGATGCCGCCGAGCGGCGCGAAGGCCGCCGTGGCGGCCTGCACGCCCACATAGCCCTGATCCCAGAGCCAGAAGATGACGCCGCACGCCACCGAGACGACCGCGGCCACGACGATGTCGACGACCCGCCAGCTGTAGGTGGCCTTGGCGGATGCGTTGCGGGTGGTTCCAGACATTGGTTGTCCTCCTGTGCCTCAGGAGGGGAGGGCAGCCGCGGCTGCCTTGAGAACTCGACTCCCTTCGCCGGTACTAGCCGGAGCAGGTTCGAGGGTCTGCGGTGTCCCGCACTCTCAGCGCCCTGTGCTCCCGCCCGGCTGCCGTGCCGGTCCGGGGGCGACGCTCCCCTGTCGTTTGTGCGCCCAGTCTACGTGGTCCGGGGCGTGCTGCGCCCGCCGCGGCGGCCCGGACTGCGGGCGGCCGGACCTGCGCACGTTAGGCTGGCCACCATGAGCATCCTCATCAAGCTCCTCGGGACCGCCATCAGCATCGGCGCCGGCATCGTGGCAACGAAGCTCGTCGATTTCGCCTGGGAGAAGAGCACCGGGAACGCGCCGCCCAAGGACGCGACCAACCTCGAGGAGAGCCTGCGGGACACGCTCGTGTTCGCCCTCGTCTCCGCCGGGGTGGGCGCCGTGATCCAGACCCTCACCCAGCGCTACACGCAGCGCGCCATCGCCAACTTCAAGAAGACCCCCGAGCTCACCTGAGCCCCAGGCCCCTTCTGGAGGTCACGTTCTGGGGGTCAGGTCTGGGGAGCGATTCCGACCGGCTTTCGCCGCCGCTCTCCGGCGTGTCGTCCGGAAACGCGGCATGTCGCGGCCGCGCCCTTCTGAAAACCGGTCGGTTTCGTCGGCCGGCGGCGAGGCCCCCGAAGGCGAGGGACGCGCACGACGCCGGCACTCGCCGTCGTGCGCCCGGCCCCCCTCCCGCTGTGCGCGCCGTCAGTGGCCGAGAACGCCCGCGGGCCGCCGGCCGCAACCCGCTGGGGTGACCCTCAGACGGGGAGGGGCGGGGCTAGGGGATGGCGTCGTCGGTGCCGTGCTCCCGCTCCACCCGGGCCACGACGTCCTCGAGCTCGTCGACGGAGAGGTCCGAGCGGTCGTAGTGCTTGGTCCGGTAGCCCGACCGACCGACCATGTGCGCCGAAACGGGCGCGGTGAGCAGCTGGAAGATCCACGCGACGGCGAGCAGCGGTACCAGGGACCATGCCCGCCACTGCAGCCCCACTGCTGTGAGCAGCAGGAGGGACCCGAGCACCTGCGGCTTGGTCGCGGCGTGCATGCGCGTGAGCAGGTCGGGGAAGCGCAGGAGCCCGATCGCCGCCCCGAGGGACAGGGCCGATCCGAGCACCATGAGCACCGCGGCGACCCAGGTCAGGACGGTGTCGAGGACGTCGGGGCTCATGGGCGCTTCCTCTCCTGCACGAAGCGGGCCACGGTGACCGAGCCGATGAAGCCGATCAGGGTGATGCCCGCGACGAGGGCGAGGTGGTTCGTGTGCCGGTTGGCCGCCATGTCGAGCAGCAGCGCGCTGGCCACGACCACGAGGAGCACGTCGGCGGCGAGGACGCGGTCCAGGAGCGCAGGGCCCTTGATCATCCGCAGGATCGCGCCGAACCCCGCGAGGGACAGCAGCACGCTGCAGATGACGAGCACCCCGGGCATGATCTGCGCGGCGGCCCCGGTCATCGCAGGCCCCCCTCGCCCTTCTCGGCGGAGAGCATGCGGTCCAGGTGCGCCTCCTCGTTCACGAGTGCGAGTTCCTCCTTGGTGCCCATGATGCGGATGAGCTCGGCCTCGGCGGCGAGCACCTCGCGGCGGACCCGCTCGGCGCCGGCCGCGTCCTCGACGTTCACGTAGTGCACGTAGAGGGTGGCGTTCGCACGGTCGACGTCGACCACGAGCGAGCCGGGGACGAGGGAGATGACGTGGCCGGTGGCGGTGACCATGAGGTCCGCGTGGCTGCGCAGCGGCACGGCGACCACGGCGCTGCGCACCCGCGGGCCCTTCGCGACCGCGAGCCAGAGCAGCTGCGCGCTGGCCACGATGACCTGCCCCACGAACACGAACGCGTACCGCGCGGCGTGCAGCACGTTGAACCGGCCGCTCAGCTCCACCGGCGGCAGGTAGAACAGGCGCGTCACGACGAGCGCCACGATCACGCCGAACAGCAGGTTCCCCGGCGAGAAGTCCTGCCAGAGGGCGCCCCACACGATCACGAGCCAGGCGAGCAGGGGCAGCTCGGTGCGCAGCGAGGTCCTGGTCCGGCTCATCGGCGGCCTCCCGGAGTGGTCTGGGCGTGGGCGGCCGCGGCGGCGTCGGTGCCGAGGACGGCGGAGATGTAGCCGGTGCGGTCCAGCATCTCCTGGGCGGCCTGGGCGCTGAGCCGGAACAGCGGGCCTGCGAAGACGGTGAGGGCGAGGCCGACGACGACGAGCGCCGCCGTCGCACCGACCATCGACTTGGGCAGGGCGTTGGCCGCAGCGGGGGCAAGGAGGGCGCGGTCGGGCGTCTCGGCGTCCTCGGGCCGGCGCCAGAAGGCGCGGCTCCACACCCGGGCCATGGCCAGCAGCGTCAGCAGGCTCACCACCACGCCGGCGGCCACGAGCACGAGCGCGAGCGGCGTCCCCTGGGCCACGCCGGCCTGCAGGAGCCCCAGCTTGCCGAGGAACCCGGACAGCGGCGGGATGCCGGAGAGGTTCATGGCGGGCAGGAAGTACAGCAGGGCCAGCAGGGGCGAGAGCTTCGCGAGGCCTCCGAGCCGGTCGATCGAGGACGAGCCGGCCCGGCGCTCCACGAGCCCGGCCACGAGGAACAGCGAGGTCTGCACCGTGATGTGGTGCACCACGTAGTACACCGCGGCGGCAAGTCCCAGGACCGAGCTCAGGGCCGCGCCGAACACCATGTAGCCGATGTGGCTGACGAGGGTGAAGGACAGCAGCCTCTTGATGTCGGTCTGGGCGATCGCGCCGAGGATGCCCACCACCATGGTGGCCAGGGCCACGACCATGAGCGGGGCGTTGAGCGAGTCCCCGGGGAACAGCAGCGTCTCGGTCCGGATGATCGCGTACACGCCGACCTTGGTCAGCAGGCCCGCGAACACCGCCGTCACGGGCGCCGGCGCGGTCGGGTAGGAGTCCGGCAGCCAGAAGGACAGCGGGAACACGGCAGCCTTGATCCCGAACGCCACCAGAAGCATCGCGTGCAGGAGCGTCTGGGTCCCCGGGTCGAGCTGGCCGAGCTTGACCGCCAGGTCGGCCATGTTCACCGTGCCCGTGGCGGCGTAGACCATGGCGATCGCGATGAGGAACAGCAGCGAGGACACGACGCTGACCACCACATAGGTGACGCCCGCGCGGATCCGGGGCCCGGTGCCGCCGAGGGTCATGAGCACGTAGCTGGCGGTCAGCAGGATCTCGAAGCCGACGTAGAGGTTGAACAGGTCGCCGGCGAGGAACGCGTTGGAGACCCCGGCGACCAGGATCATGTAGCTGGGGTGGAAGACCGAGATGGGCCCGTCCTTGTCCCCGTCCGCCATGCCCTGCCCGGTCGCGTAGACGAGCACGGCGAGGCTCACCGTCGTCGAGATGACGAGCATGAGCGAGGAGAACTGGTCCACCACCATGGTGATGCCGAACGGGGGCGCCCACCCGCCGATCGTCACCGCGGCGGTTCCCCCGTCCCACACAGAGGCGAGGAGCACGCACTCGAGCGCGAGCGTGAGGGCGAGGACGGAGATCGTCACGGTGCGCTGGGCGCGCTCCTGGCGCAGGAGCACGAAGGCGAGGGCGGCCCCGAAGATGGGGAGGACGACGGCGAGCGGCGCCAGGCTGGCGATGTTCACTCTCGCTCCGCCTCCTTCCGTTGCGCGGCGTGGGACCGGGGATCGGGCGCGGCGAGGGCAGCCTGGTCGGCGGCGGCCGCGGCCTCGGGGCTGGGGAACTCGGACGGATCGTCGGGGACGTCGGCGTCGTCCTCCGCGTCCCAGCTGGGCTGGGACGCGACGCGGCGGTCCTCGAGGTCGTCCGCGACGACGTCCGCGCGGCCCAGCTGCCACGTCCGGTAGACGAGCGCGAGCAGGAACGCGGTCACGGCGAACGAGATGACGATCGAGGTGAGGATGAGGGCCTGCGGAAGCGGGTCGTTGTACGAGGCAGGGGCCGTGCCCTGGGTGATCAGCGGGGCGAGGCCCGCGCCGCCGCCGGTGGCCAGCAGCAGGACGTTGGCGCCGTTGGTCAGCAGCATGAGCCCCAGGAGCACCCGGGTGAGCGAGCGCTCGAGCAGCAGGTAGATGCCGGTCGCGAAGAGGAGCCCCGCGAGGAGGGCCAGGGTGAGGTTGACGGTCACCGGGCCGCCTCCTCGCGCTCGCCCCGGGCCCGGCGGGCCTCGGCCTTCCCGGCGGCCTCGATCTGCTCGTCGATGCCCGAGCCGAGGCTGCGCAGCACATCGATCACGAGCCCCACGACCACGAGGTACACCCCGACGTCGAAGATCGTGGAGGTCACGAACTTCACGTCGCCGAAGCCGGGGAGCCAGATCTGGAGGATGGCGCTCTGGAAGACCTCCGCCCCGGCCGCGAGCGGCACCGCAGCGGAGAGCGCCGCCGTGGCGAGGCCGATCCCGAGCACCGCGCCGGGGCTGGCCGGCGCCGCCTCGTGCAGCTCGAACCGGCCGCCGGCGAGGTACCGGACGGTGAGCGCGAGCCCGGCGACGAGGCCGCCGGCGAACCCGCCGCCGGGGAAGTTGTGCCCGGCCAGGAGCAGGTAGACGGAGAACACGATCATCGAGTGGAAGAGGAGCCGGGTGACGACCTCGAAGATGATGGAGCGGCGCTCGGGCGCGAGGGTGCGCCCGGCCACGAGCCACGGGTCGCGCTCCACGGTGGCGAACGTGCGGGCCACGGCGAGCTCGGCCGCTCCGCGGGACCGCGCCTCGACGCCGCGCACGCGGCCGATGCTGCCCGTGGGCACGTCCGCGGTGGCCCTGAGGGCCCGTCCCCGGTGGCGGATGAAGATCAGGCTCGCGATCCCGGTCGCGGCGAGGGCCAGCACCGAGATCTCCCCGAACGTGTCCCAGGCCCGCAGGTCAACGAGCGTCACGTTGACGATGTTGAGCCCGCCGCCGCCGCTGTAGGCCAGGTCCGGGAACTTCAGCGAGATCGGCTCGGCGACGCGGGCGCCCATGGCCGCGAGGCCCACGAGCACCATGGCGGTGCCGAACGCGGCGGCGATGGCAATGCGCACCGCGCGGTACCGCCCGCCCGTGCGGTCCCGCAGCTGCGGAGGCAGGCTGCGCAGGCCCAGGACGAACGCGACGAGCACGATCGTCTCGACGAGCAGCTGCGTCACGGCCAGGTCCGGAGCGCCCTGGAGCGCGAAGATGAGCGCGATCCCGTACCCGGTGATCGAGACCATGAGGACCGCGAGGAAGCGCTTGTTGGCCCGCACCGCGGCGAGGGCGCCGACGGCGATCGCTGCCGCGACCACGGGGATGAGCGGCGAGCCGGGGTCCACGAGCGTGACCCGCTCCGGCGGGGGCAGCGGCACCCCGCCAGCCAGGAGGACCGCGAGCGGCACGGCGGCGGCCACGCCGAGGATCACGGCGAGGTAGAAGAACAGGGAGCCGCGCTGGGTCCGGCCCGTGACCCAGATGGCGGCCTGGTCGATCCCCCCGATGAGGGCCCGGTAGCCGCGCTCGGCGTCCACGGGAACGCTCGCGCGGGACTGGGCGCGGCCCACGGCGCCGCGCGCCGCGAACAGGGCCGCCCCCAGGACCCACCCTGCCGCCGAGAGGGCCAGCGGCAGGCCGAGGCCGTGCCACGCGGCGAGGTGGGGGAGCTGCGCGGGCGAGGCGCCGGCGTCGTGCGCGGCGGCGGCGCCTGCGGCCACCGAGGCCGCGTACGGGCCGGCCCACGCGTCAACCGGCGCGGGCCACAGGCCGTACACGAGGCCGGCGAGCGCGAGGAGCGCCGGGGAGAGCACGAACAGGGGCGTGATCGGAGTGAAGGGGGTGTCCGCCACCCCCGGCTTGCGGGCGAAGGCGCCCCACACGAACCGCGCGCTGTAGGCGACGGTCAGCGCCGAGCCGACGGCGAAGCCGACGAGCAGGACGGCCCCCCAGGCGGCCGGCAGGGGGCTGTGGGCGAAGGCGTCGAAGATGGCCTCCTTGGCCACGAATCCGCCGAACAGCGGCAGTCCCGCCATCGACGCGGCGGCGAGCGTCCCGGCCACGGCGAGGGCGCGGGAGCGGCGGAACACGCCCGAGAGGCGGCGCAGGTCGCGGGTGCCGGTCTGGTGGTCGATGATGCCGACCACGAGGAACAGGGCGGCCTTGAAGAGGGCATGGGCCACGACCATGGCGAGCCCGGCCAGCGCGGCCTCGGGGGTGCCGAGGCCCACGACCGCGATCATGAACCCGAGCTGGCTCACGGTGCCGAACGCGAGGATGAGCTTGATGTCGTGCTGGCGCAGCGAGCGGTACCCGCCCAGCAGCATGGTCGCCAGGCCGAAGCCGAGGACCACCGGCTGCCAGTACGGGGTCGCGGCGAGGGCCGGGGCGAGCCGGGCCACGAGGTACACGCCGGCCTTGACCATCGCCGCGGCGTGCAGGTAGGCCGAGACGGGGGTGGGGGCCGCCATCGCCGCGGGGAGCCAGAAGTGGAACGGCACGAGGGCCGACTTGCTCAGCGCGCCCGCGAGGGTGAGCACCGCGCCCACCGCGACGGGCACGGCCGTGGTCGGATCGGCCGCGAGGGCGGGCGCCTTCTCGAGCAGCGCCGAGACGCGGTAGGTGCCGGCCGCCTCGCCCAGGAGGATGAGGCCCACGAGCATCGCGAGGCCTCCGGCTGTCGTGACCACGAGGGCCTGCAGGGCCGAGCGGCGGGCCGAGAGGCGCACGTTCGCGTAGCCGATGAGGAGGTAGGAGAGGACCGTGGTCAGCTCCCAGAAGACGAACAGGGCGATGAGGTCGTCCGCGGTGACGAGGCCGAACATGGCCCCCGCGAACGCGAGCATCTGGCCGCCGAAGCCGCCCAGGCCGGCGTCGTCGCGCTTGAAGTAGCGGGCGCAGTAGAGCAGGACGAGCGCGCCCACCCCGAGCACGAGCAGGCACAGCACCCACGCGAGCGGGTCGATCCGGAAGGCCGCCTGGACGCCCAGGGTGGGGATGAAGTCCCAGGACTCCACGATCCCGCGGGCGGGGGACGCCGCGGAGGCGCCGTGCACGGCGGCGGCGACCGGGCCGGCGTCGTACGCCGCGGGCCCCTGGAAGGCGAGCCAGACGAGCGAGCCGGCCGGGACCGCCGCGAGGAGGAAGAACGCCGCCTGCCCCATCCGCCGGAAGATCCACGGCGCGCCAGCCGCCACTGTGAAGTGCAGGGCGAGGACTGGCAGCACAGGGACTCCGCTCTATTGAAGGTTCAATTGTCAGACGTTGGGTGTGGCGGCACATCAGTTGGGTTCGGAGCGGCCAGTCTATCAATCGCGCCGAACCCGGCCGCTAGAGTTCAGGTATGCAGGCGTCCGGCGTCTCCGAACTCGAACGGCACACCACGCCCCTGCGGCGGATGCAGGTCCTGGCCTGGGCGGCATGGGACTGGGGGTCGGCGGCCTTCAACGCCGTCATGACCACCTTCGTCTTCACCGTCTACCTCACCTCCAAGGCCTTCGGCGGCGAGGACCACGGCTCCGCGGTGCTGGGCGCATGCCTCGGCGTCGCCGGGCTCGGCATCGCGCTGCTCGCCCCCGTCTCCGGGCAGCGCTCCGACGCCGGCGGGCGCCGCAAGCTCTGGCTCGGCGTCCACACGGGCGTGGTCGCGCTCCTGACCGGGCTGTGCTTCTTCGCTTTCCCGAGCCCCGACTTCCTCCTGTACGGCGCGGCCCTCATCGCCGCCGGCCACGTCTTCAGCGAGCTCGCCGGCGTCAACTACAACGCGATGCTCGAGCAGATCGCGAGCCCCGCGACAATCGGCCGCGTCTCGGGGATCGGCTGGTCCGCCGGGTACTTCGGCGGGATCGTGGCGCTCCTGGCCGTGCTGGCACTGTTCGTCCAGCCCGCCTTCCACTGGTTCGGCGCCTCCACCGTGGACTCGCTCAACATCCGGCTCGTGGCGGTCTTCTCGATGCTGTGGATCATCGCGTTCTCGCTGCCGGTCATGTTCGCCGTCCCCGAGGTCCCGCGGCGGCCGGCCGCGCGCCTCGGGTTCTTCGCCTCCTACGGGCTGCTGTGGCGGCGGATCCGGGCCATCTGGGCCACGAGCCCGCACACGATCTACTTCCTGGCCGCCTCCGCCGTCTTCCGCGACGGGCTCGCCGCGGTCTTCACGTTCGGCGGGGTCATCGCCGCCGGCACGTTCGGGTTCTCCCTCTCCCAGGTGATCTTCTTCGCGATCTTCGGCAACGTGGTCGCCGCGGCCGGGGCGCTGCTCGGCGGCGTGCTCGACGACGTGGTGGGGCCCAAGCGCGTGATCATGGGCTCCCTCATGGGCCTGCTCGTGGCGGCCGGGGCGATCCTCGCGCTCGGCAACGGGGCCTATGCGGTGGGCGGGTTCACGTGGACCGGGCCGCTGACCTTCTGGATCTTCGGGCTGTTCCTGTGCCTGTTCGTGGGGCCGGCGCAGGCGTCCGCGCGGGCGTACCTCGCGCGCCTGGCGCCCGACGGCGAGGCCGGCGAACTGTTCGGCCTCTACGCCACGACCGGCCGGGCCGTGAGCTTCCTCGCGCCCACCCTCTTCAGCCTGTGCATCACGATCGCCACGCCCCTCGTCCCCGCGGGGCAGGCCCAGCGCTGGGGCATCGCGGGCATCATGGTGGTCCTCCTCGCGGGGCTGCTCGTGCTCCTGCCCGTCCGGCCGCCGGCGCGCGTGGCCACCGCGGTGGTGCCCGAGGCCTGACGGCTGCGACCTCCGTTCGGGGGCCTTGCTGTGCGCCGACCCGCGGGAATGCGAGGTCACCCCGTGGGCGCGCGAGGCCCTGGCGCGCCCTCCACGACACCGCGCACGACGCCGGCCGCTCACCTTGGCAGGCGCCTCCCCCAAGGGCCGTCCGTGCAGAAGTGCACCTCTCGCTCCGTAGGCCGCCCGACGCGCACTGCTCGGCGAGAAGTGCACCTGCGGCGCTCGGTCCTGTGACCAGAGGTCCACTTCTCGCCCAGAAGTCCGCGGACCGTGCACTTCCGGGCGGAAACGGCGCTGCCGCCCGCGGTGCTGTCCCCGAACCCCGGCAGCCCCACCCGCCCCCGGGCCACCCCGAACCCGCCCGATCCCCTGCGCCACCTGGCCACTAGAGTTGACCCATGAACGTTGACGAGACCGACCTCCCCGGGTTCGGGGTCCGCAAGGACTTCATGACCCAGTCGGGCCGCCGGCTCGGAGTTGTCACGCACCGCGACGGTGGGACGGAGCTCATCGTCTCCGCGTGGGACGACCCGGACACGTGCCAGGCGAGCATCCCCCTCACGGCCGACGAGGCCACCACCCTCGGCAACCTTCTCGGCGGCCAGCGGATCGTCATGCAGCTCACCGAGGAGCACCGCGAGGTCCCGGGCATCTCCACCCGCCAGTTCCACGTCGCGGCCGAGTCCCCCTACCGCGACCTGCCCATGGGCAAGGCCGCCGTCCGCACCCGCACCAACGTCTCGATCGTGGCGATCATGCGCGAGGGCGAGGTGCTCGCGGCGCCGGGGCCCGACGTCGTGCTCCGCACCGGCGACCTCATCGTGGCCGTCGGCACCGAAGAGGGCCTCGACCGGGCCGCGCAGATCCTCCGCAACGGCTGAGCCGCGATGGACCCCATCGCACTGACGCTGATCGAGCTGGGGGCGGTCGTCTTCGCCTTGGGACTGCTGGCGCGCCTCGCCGGCCGGGTCGGCATGTCGCCGATCCCCTTCTACCTCGTGGGCGGCCTCGTGTTCGGGGCCGGCGGGCTCATCGACCTGGGCGGCGTGCGCGAGTTCGCCCACCTGTCCGGCGAGATCGGCGTCATCCTGCTGCTGCTCATGCTCGGGCTGGAATATACGGCGCAGGAGCTCGTCACGGGGCTGAAGACGTCGTGGCAGGCCGGCGTGATGGACCTCGTGCTGAACTCGCTGCCCGGCGCAGGGGTCGCGCTGCTGCTCGGCTGGGGCGGCGTCGGCGCCCTGGTCATGGGCGGAGTCACGTACATCTCGTCCTCGGGGATCGCCGCGAAGGTCATCACGGACCTCGGCCGGCTCGGCAACCGCGAGACGCCCACGATTTTGGCGATCCTCGTCTTCGAGGACCTCGCCATGGCCATCTACCTGCCGATCCTCACCGCGACCCTCGCCGGCGTCAGCTTCCTCGGCGGCCTGCAGACCGTGGGCATCTCCCTCGTCGTCGTGACCGTGGTCCTCATGGTCGCGCTCCGGCACGGGCACCACGTCTCCAAGGCCGTCCACAGCGAGAACTCGGAGGTCTTCCTCCTCAATGTCCTCGGCCTCGCCCTCCTCGTGGCCGGCCTGGCCTCGGCGATGCAGGTCTCCGCCGCCGTGGGCGCGTTCATGCTCGGCATCGCGATCTCGGGCACGACGGCGCACCTCGCCTCCCGGCTGCTGGAGCCCCTCCGCGACCTCTTCGCGGCGATCTTCTTCGTGGCCTTCGGCCTGAACACTGATCCGGCCACCATCCCGCCCGTGCTCGGCTGGGCGCTCCTGCTCGCGCTCGCCACCGCCGCGACCAAGGTCGTCACCGGCTGGTGGGCGGCGGCGCGGGCCGGGGTGGCCGTACCGGGCCGGGCGCGCGCCGGCGCGGCGCTCATCGCCCGCGGCGAGTTCTCGATCGTCATCGCCGGCCTCGCGGTCACCGCCGGCGCGGTCAACAGCGAGCTCGCCGCCCTCGCGACCGCCTACGTGCTCCTCATGGCAGTCCTCGGCCCCCTCGCGGCCCGCTTCGTCGAGCCCGCCGTCAAGGCGGTCCGCCGCCCGGGCGCCCGCAAGGCCACAGCCGAGGCGTCCTCCTGAGCCCACCCACCGGTCCGGCGCACGACGCCGGCCCCTCGCCCGGGCGGGGCCGCCCACCCGCGGCGACCACCCGGCGCTGGACTTAAACGCCCCCGCAACCGCGGCGAAACACCGCCCACGTTGGATGGGGGCATGAGCATCTTCACGCACACGCCCCCTCCGTCCGAGCTGGCCTGCGACGTGTGCGGCCGGTACCCCGAGCCGCCCAAGCTGAGGCTGCTCCTGGCCAACGTCGCCGCGATGCTCCCGATCGAGCTCGGGGCCAATGCACTCCTGGTCGGCACGCACTGGCCGCTCGCCATGCAGGTGGTGCTGCTGGCGGTGGTCTCGACGGCACTGGTCATCTGGGTCGCGGAGCCCGGCGTGCGGCGGCTGTTCCGCTCGTGGCTGCACGCGCCGGCGCTGCGGCGGCGCCGCGAGCTCGACGTCGCGCCCGCACTGTGGCGCGCACGCGCGACGGTGGCCGACACCCCCGGGGCGCTCGAGCACCTCACACACGCCCTGGCCGGGCTCGGCGCGAACATCCTCTCGATCCAGGCCCAGCCGGTGCGCGGCGGGGTGGTCGACGAGCTCGTCCTCTCGGCTCCCGGCGGACTGACCGAGGGCGACCTCCTGGATGCGCTCACCGACGGCGGCGGTGCGGGGCCGCGGGTCTGGCCCACCACCCCGCTCGCGCTGGCCGACGCGCCCACGCGGGCGCTCTCGCTCGCCGCGCAGGTCGCGGCCGCGCCCGCCGAGCTGCCGTACGCCGCCGCGGAGCTCCTCTCCGCCCAGCGCATCCCGGCCGACCGCGTGGTGCCCGACGCGTGGCACGCAGCCCGGACCGTGCTCAAGGTGCCGACGCCGTGGGACGCGCCGCTCGTCCTCATCCGACCGGGCGTGCCGTTCACGCCGGCCGAGGAGGCACGGGCGGTCCGGCTCGCCGAGCTGGCCGAGGTCGTGGAGCGGCGGCGCACGGCCCCCTGAGCGCGAGGTCACCCCACCGGGCCCGAGGTCACCCCCTTAGGAGCGCGAGGTCGGGCCTAGCGGACGATCAGCACGTCCAGCGTCCGCGGCCCGTGGACGCCCTCGACGCGCTCGAGCTCGATGTCGCTCGTGGCGCTCGGGCCGGAGATGAGCGTGAGCGGGCGCGTGGTGTCGAGCCGCGCGAAGCCTTCCGGCACAATCCCCACGATCGTCTCGACGGGCACCACGCACACGTGGTGGTCGGGCACGAGCGAGATCGCGCGGCGCCCCTGGTCGGCGGACCCGTCCAGCACGATCGTCCCGGTCTCGGCGATGCTCACCGCCGACCCCGTCACCACGGCCTCGATGGCATCGAGACGGTCGACGGCGAGCGGAGCCTCGGGCGAATCGGTCGCCCTGCGCTCGGCGAGGCTCGGGTGCAGCCAGTGCGACGGGAGCCCCGCGGGCGCGACGAACGTCCTGCCCTCGAGCCGAGCCCGGATGGCCTCGGCCAACCCGGCCTCCGCCACGACCTCGACGCGGGCCTTGTAGTCCTCGAGCCGGTCGACGAGGAGGGCGACGAGGTCACCCTCGGTGAGCCCCGACGTCGTGCGGTAGCCCGCCCCGTCCGCGGAACCCCTGACCTCGCGCACCGGTGGGGTGGCCTCGCGCTCCCCCGGGGTGACCTCGGTGGTGCCGAGGGCGGCGTGGATCCTGGCGAGGATGTCGTCGCGGGCGCTCACTTGCCCTCCCCTTCCTTGATGCCCTGCGGGGCAGTCGGGTTCTTCTCGCGCTTGGCCCACAGGGCCCGGAACGACTCGGCGGGCGGGGCCGGGATGTCCCGGCTCTGCGTCCACCCGGCCCCGAGGCCCGGCAGCCGGGAGATCACCCCGTCACGGCCCGCGGCAGCCCTCCCGAGCGGCAGCCCGCGCTCGAGCAGACCCATGCGCGCGCCGTCGGACATCGCCCAGGACGCGCCGGACATGGCGAGGTCGAACTGCGAGGGGAGCCGCCGCGCGCCGGGTTTGGAACGCCGCGCCTCGACATCCTCGCCGCGCAGGTGCACGAGGATCTCCGGGATGTTGATCTTCACCGGGCACGCGTCGAAGCACGCCCCGCACAGCGAGGAGGCGTAGGGCAGGGACTTGTTCTCCTCGGCCTCGACGCCGGTGAGCAGCGGCGAGAGGATCGCCCCGATGGGCCCCGGGTAGGTGGACCCGTAGGCGTGGCCGCCGGCCCGCTCGTAGACGGGGCACACATTCATGCAGGCCGAGCAGCGGATGCAGTGCAGGGCGGAGCGGCCGTGCCGGTCGGCGAGCGCCCGGGTGCGGCCGTTGTCGAGCAGCACCACGTGCACGTCCTTGGGTCCGTCGCCGGGCGTCGAACCGGTCCACAGGGAGGTGTACGGATTCATGCGCTCCCCGGTCGAGGAGCGCGGGAGCAGCTGCATGAAGACTCCCAGGTCCTCGGCCCGCGGGAGGACCTTCTCGATGCCCATGACGGTGATGAGCGTCTCGGGCAGGGTCAGGCACATGCGCCCGTTGCCCTCAGACTCGACCACGCCGAGCGTGCCGGTCTCGGCGATGCCGAAGTTGGCCCCGGAGATGGCCACCTTCGCAGAGAGGAACTTGCGGCGCAGGTGCGCGCGGGCGGCCATGGCGAGCCTGCGGGGCTCGTCCGTCAGCGCCGGGTCCACCCCGGGCATCTCGCGCAGGAAGATGTCGCGGATCTCGGTGCGGTTGCGGTGGATCGCGGGGACCAGGATGTGCGAGGGCTTGTCGTGGCCGAGCTGGACGATCAGCTCGGCGAGGTCCGTCTCGAAGGCTGCGATGCCGCGCTCCTCGAGGTACTCGTTGAGCCCGATCTCCTGGGTGGCCATGGACTTGACCTTGACCACCTCGCTCGAGCCCGTGGCGCGCACGAGGTCCTCCACGATCCGGTTGGCCTCGGCTGCGTCGCGGGCCCAGTGGACGGTGCCGCCGCGCGCGGTGAACTGCTCCTCGAACTGGGCCAGCAGCTCGGGCAGGCGCTCCATCGCCTCGGCCTTGATCGCGGACCCGGCCTCCCGCAGCTCCTCCCAGTCGGGCAGCTCGGAGACCACGCGCAGGCGCTTGTCCCGGATGGTGTGGGTCGCGTGGCGCAGGTTCGTGCGCAGCTGGCCGTTCTGCAGCTCGCGGCGCGCGTAGCTCGGGAACGGCTCGGTCTCGGAGATGTTCCCGAAGCCGCGGGGCGGCAGGGCCGGCATGCCGAGGGACACCGTGCTCATCGCGCACCTCCGGGGGTCCCGGCGAGGGCGAGCCCGCCGTCGATCGTGAGCGGCCTCTCGCGGGTGGAGGCGAGCACCTCGGCGAGGTGGACGGTCCGCACGGGGCGGCCCGACGGCGCGGTGCGGCCTTCACGGTGGAGGCCGCCGCCGATGTGCATGAGGCAGGAGGCGTCGCCGCCCGCGCACGCGCCGGCTCCGGTGCCGCAGATGTTCGCGACCTTGTCCGCGAGCATGGCAGAGGAGACGTCCGCGTTCTTGATCGAGAAGGTGCCGCCGAAGCCGCAGCACTGCTCGGCCTCGGGGAGGTCCACCACCTCGAGGCCCTCGACCGAGGCCAGCAGCGAGCGCTGGCGGTCGCCGAGGTGGAGCAGGCGCATGCCGTGGCACGAGGGGTGATAGGTGATGGTGCCAGGGAGGTAGGAGCCGAGCTGGGCTGCGGCATCGCTCACGCCGAGGACGTCGGTGAGGAGCTGGGCGAGCTCGTAGGTGCGGGCGCCGACGGCGTCGGCCCGGACGGCGAGCGTGCTGTCGGCGCCCTTGGCCCCGTGCTCGACCGCCCAGTCCGCCACCAGCGAGTGCTGGTGCCTGACGGAGGCGACGCACGAGCCGGACGGCGCGACGGCCACCTCGTACTCCCCCGCCTCGAAGCCGGCCTCAAAGGTGCGGACGTGGTTGGCGACGACGGGCAGGGCCTCGGGGAAGTAGCCCGAGTTGACGTGCATCTGGCCGCAGCAGGCCTGGCCGGCGGGGAACACGACCTCGTGGCCCAGCCTCTCCAGGACCTCCACCGTGGCCTGGGCGACCCGCGGGTACATCGCGTCGACGATGCAGGTCGCGAAGAGCGCGATTCTCATGGGTGTCCTCTCCCGGCCGGGCCATCGCCCGGCCATGTGGTCTGACCATACTGTAGCAAGGTGCCGCCGGTCACACCACGCCCTCAGGGCCGCGTCGCCTCGGCGAGGAGCTCGAGGATGTGCCGATAGGGGCGCGCCGTGGCCCGGGTCAGCCCGATCTCGCACGTGCGGTTGCTCGAGGCGTACTCGGCGAACCTTCCGCCCCGGGTGCGCTCGGCCTCCTCGATGCCGCCGGCCTCGGGCGCGGTGGCCGAGGCGGTGAGCTCGGGGTGCAGGAGCCCGCGGTCGCCGGCGAACGCGCAGCACCCGGCCTCGGCCGGCGTGAACACCTCGTCCGCGACGTGGGCGGCGATCGCCGCGAGCTGCGGCGCGGTCCCGGCGATCGTGCCCGAGCAGGTCGGGTGCAGCGCCACGGACGGGATCCGGCGTCGCACGGCCAGGCGCGGCAGCAGGTCCGCGGCGAACTCGACCGCGTCCACGACGCGCAGCGCCGCCGCTCCGGACTCCGCCGCCGAGCGCAGCATGACCGCGAGGCCCTCGGCGCACGAGGAGGCGTCCACGACGATCGGCAGCCGGCCCCCCTCGCTCGCCTCCACGAGCGCGGGGACCACGGTCGAGCGCATGTGCTCCCACCCGGCCGTCATGCCCTTGGACTTCCACGGCGTGCCGCAGCACATCGAGCCCAGCCCTTCGGGGGTGCGCAGGCGCACCCCGGCGCGGTCGCACACGTCGAGGAACGCCCCGGAGGCGCCGCCGGGATGACCGCCGGCCTCGGGACCGAACATCGTGCCGATGCACGCGGCGAACAGCACGGCCTCCGCAGCGTCGTCCCGCCGCCGGGGACGGGCGGAGCCGCCGCCGGGGAGCCCGCCGTCGTACGCCGGGAGCCCGTCCCCGAGGAGCCTCCGAGCGAGCGCGGCGGCCCCCTCGACCGGAGCGGACGGCAGCGCCTTGGCGACGCTCAGCGCGGCCCCGCCCACGCGCGAGACGGCCCCCCAGCCGCGGGCGGCGGCGTGCCAGGCCGCGGACTCGGCGGGTCCGGCGGCGTCGGCGCGGAGCCGGCGGACGAGGTCGCCGGTGTTGATGCCCACGGGGCAGGCCGTGCCGCACATGCCGTCCACGGCGCACGTGGAGACGCCGGAGTAGTCGTAGCCGTCCAGGATCTGCCGGGCGAGCTCGTGGTTGCCCTCGGCGCGGGCATGCTCGGCGTCACGCCGGAGGGTGATGCGCTGGCGCGGGGTGAGGGTGAGCGTGCGGGACGGGCACACGGGCTCGCAGTAGCCGCACTCGACGCAGCGGTCTACCTCCTCCTCGACCGTCGGGGTGACCTTGAGGTCGTCCAGGTAGGAGCGGGGATCGTCGGAGAGCACGGCGCCGGGGTTGAGGACGCCGCGCGGGTCCGCCAGGCGCTTGACCTCTTTCATGACCTCGTACAGCTCGTCGCCGTACTGCCGGCGCACGTAGGGGGCCATGATCCGGCCGGTCCCGTGCTCGGCCTTGAGCGTCCCGCCGGCACCGAGCACGAGGTCCACGAGGTCCTCGGTGAAGTCCTCGTAGCGGCGCGTGTCCCCGCTGCCGAAGTCCTCGTTGAGCATGAAGTGGAGGTTGCCGTCCTTCGCGTGGCCGAAGATCACCGGGTCCGCGTAGCCGTGGTGGGCGAGGAGGCCTGCGAGGTCACGGGAGGCCTCGGCGAGGGCCGGGACGGGGACCGCGATGTCCTCGAGCAGCTGGCTCGTGCCGGACGGGCGAGCGCTCGCCACGGTCGAGTACAGCCCCTTGCGGACCTTCCACAGCGCGGCGCGCTCGTGCGGGTCCCGGGTCATGTCCACCGGCAGGGCCAGGCCCAGGCCCGCGAACAGCGCATCGGCGGACGCCGCGCGGTCCGCGAGTTCCTCGGCGGTGCCCGCGGTGAACTCGACGAGCAGGGCGGCGGGATCGGGGAGGTCGAGCGTCCGGATCTGCTCGGGGCAGTCGGGCAGCCGCGCGGAGACGCGCAGCGAGACCGCGTCCATGAGCTCGGCGGTGTCGGCGCCGGCGGCGACGAGCTCGGGCACCGCGGCGGCCGCGGCGCTCACGCCCGGGAAGACGAGCAGGCCCGCAGCGACGTGCGGCTTGACCTCGACGGTGGCGAACACCGCCTCGGCCACGAACGCGAGCGTCCCCTCGGACCCGATGACCAGGTGCACGAAGACCTCGAGCGGGTCCTCGAAGTCGAGGAAGGCGTTGAGGCCGTAGCCCATCGTGTTCTTCATCGAGAACTGGTGCCGGATGCGGGCCACGGAGTCCGGCGAGGCGAGGATGCGCCGCCGCAGCCGGAGCAGCCCCTCGTGCAGCTCGGGCTCGCGCGCGGCGAAGACGGACGACGCCGCGGGGTCGCCGGAGTCGATGACCGTCCCCGAGGGCAGCACGAACGTCATCGACTCGAGCGTCCGGTAGGTATTGGCCTCGGTGCCGCAGTGCATGCCCGAGGAGTTGTTGGCCACGACGCCTCCCACCGTGCACGCGATCTCGCTCGCCGGGTCCGGCCCGAGGGCGCGGCGGTGGCGGGCCAGGCGGGCATTGACGGCGCGGACGGTCGCGCCGGGCTGGACCCGGACGCGGGCGCCGCCGTCGAGGACCTCGATGCCGCCGAAGTTCCGGCGGGTGTCGGCGAGGACCCCCGCAGTGAGGGCCTGGCCGGACAGGCTCGTCCCGCCCGAGCGGAACGTCACGGGCGTGGCGTGCCGGGCGGCGGCGGCGAGGAGCCCGGCCACCTCGGCGGCGGTGCGCGGCGCGGCGGCCACGCTCGGGACGAGGAGGTAGTGCGAGGCGTCGTGGGCCTTCGCGTGCAGGTCGAGCGGGCGCGTCGTGACGGCGTAGGGGCCGAGGAGCTCCGCGAGCTCGTCGGCCAGCGCGCGCGAGCGGTCCCCTGCAGTACCCCGGCGCGCGGTGCCGGCGGCGGGGCGGGGACGGGGTCCCGCCGTCGTTGGCGTCATCATAGGAGTCCTCCCGAACGTGTGGTCCGACCATAGGACCACACCTGTGCCCCTTGTCACAACCCCGCGAGTGTGTGCTAGCTTACGTGGTCGGACCACGACGGTCTGACCACATCGGCGCCGGGGCCTTCCCGGGCCGCCACGCCCGCAGGGAGCCCGCATGACCTTCACCCCCGTGACCGATCCGGTGGCCGGCAGCGTCGCCGTGTCCGCCCTGATCGGCCTCATCCCCCTCGTGACCTTCTTCGTGCTGCTCGCAGTGGTGCGGACCAAGGCGCACGTGGCCGGCGCGTTCGCGCTGCTCGCCGCCCTCGTCGTCGCCGTCGCGGCCTACCGGATGCCCGCGGGCCTCGCCGGGCTCGCCGCGAGCCAGGGCGCCGTGTTCGGCGCGTTCCCCGTCTTCTGGATCGTCCTCATGGCGGTGTGGCTGTACCAGGTCACGGTCGTCTCCGGCCGGTTCGAGGACCTACGCCGCATCTTCGACCGGATCGGCGGCGGGGACGTGCGCATCCAGGCCGTCCTCATCGCGTTCTGCTTCGGCGGCCTCATGGAGGCCCTCGCGGGCTTCGGCGCCCCGGTGGCGATCACGGCCACCATGCTCATGGCGATCGGCATCAAGCCCCTCCGTGCCGCGGCCACGGTGCTCGTCGCCAACACGGCGCCCGTCGCCTTCGGCGCGATCGCCATCCCGATCACCACCGCCGGCAGCCTCACCGGCATCCCGGCCGCGCACATCGGGGCCATCGTGGGGCGCCAGACTCCGCTCCTGGCCTTCGCCGTGCCGCTGCTCCTGCTGCTGATCGTGGACGGCTGGCGCGGCCTGCGCGACGCCTGGGCCCCGGCCCTCGTCACCGGCGCCACGTTCGGCGTCGCCCAGTTCCTCTGCTCCAACTACTTCTCCTACGAGCTCACCGACGTCGTCGCATCCCTCGTCGGCCTCGGCGTGGCCATCCTGTTCCTGCGTGTCTGGAAGCCCCGCGGCGCGGAGGCCGCCCGTCTCCGTCTCGGCGGGGGCGTGCCGGCCATCGCCGGCCCCGGCGCGACCGAGAAGGCGCTCTCCGCGCCCCGCGTCTGGCTCGCCCTCTTCCCGTACCTGCTGGTCGTGGTGGTCTTCGGCGCCGCGAACCTCTGGCGGCTCGGCGTGGACCTGCCCAAGGCGCTCGCGTCCACGAACATCGCCGTCCCGTGGCCCGTGCTCCACAGCGCCGTGGTGGGCGCGGACGGCAAGCCGCTCTCCTCCACCGTCTACAGCTTCCAGTGGCTCTCGAGCCCCGGCACCCTCCTGTTCCTGTGCGGGCTCATCGTCGCGGTGGTCTACTCGCTGAACGACGGCGGCGGCCGCTACCGCGTCACGGTCGCCGGCGCGCTGGGCGAACTGTGGCGGACGCTCGTGAAGATGCGGTTCGCGGCCCTGACGATCACGCTGGTCCTCGCCCTCGCCTACGTCATGAACCTCTCCGGCCAGACGGTCGCGATCGGCACGTGGCTCGCCGGCACCGGCGCCGCGTTCGCCTTCCTCTCCCCCATCCTCGGCTGGATCGGCACCGCCGTGACGGGCTCGGACACCTCCTCCAACGCCCTCTTCGCCAAGCTCCAGCAGACCGCCGGCCACGCCGCCGGCATCAACCCGGACCTGCTCGTGGCGGCCAACACCGCCGGCGGCGTGGTGGGCAAGCTCATCAGCCCGCAGAACCTCGCGATTGCAGCGACCTCGGTGGGGATGGACGGACAGGAGTCCACGATCCTGCGCAAGGTGCTGTGGTGGAGCCTCGGCCTGCTGCTCGTGCTGTGCACGCTCGTGTTCCTCCAGTCGACCCCGGTGCTCGGGTGGATGCTCCCGTAGCCTCCCGCCCCCGGCGGCGAGCCCCCGCTCCGGTGCCCGACGCGCCGGCGGCGGGGGCCGGCGTCGTCCGTCCCGGCCTCCCGCGTGCGGCAAGATGGATCCATGCCTGAATCCGCCACCGGCCGCGCGCACGACGCCGTGCTGCGCCACATCGAGGACAGCCTCCGCGCGGGCGAGCTCAAGCTCGGCGACCGGCTGCCCGGCGAGCGTGCCCTCGCGGAGCAGTTCGGCATCTCGCGGGCGTCCGTGCGGGACGCGATCCGCTCCCTCGAGGTCATGGGCGTGGTCCGCTCCGCGACCGGGTCCGGGCCCAATTCCGGCACAATCGTCGTCTCGGACCCCTCCTCGGCGCTGGGGGTGGCGCTGCGGATGCACGTCGCCAGCCACCACCTGCCGGTCAAGGACGTGGTCGAGGCCCGCATCATGATGGAGACGTGGTCGCTCGAGCACGCGGCCTCCGCCCCGTGGAGCCCCGAGCATCTCGACGACGCCCGGCGCCTCCTCGAGGCGATGGACGACGACGCGCTGCCGTCCCAGGTCTTCACCCTCCTCGACTCCCAGTTCCACGTGGCCCTGAGCGCCCTCGCCGGGAACGTCGTGGTGAGCACCATGATGGAGTCGATGCGCGAGGCCATCCGCGGCTACATCGACGACGCCGTGGAGCGCCGCGGCGGCTGGGACGAGGCCGTGGACACGCTGCGCGAGCAGCACCGGGGGATCTTCGAGGCCGTCGAGGCGCGCGACGGCGAGCGCTCGGCCCGGCTGGTGCGCGAGCACATCGAG
>NZ_BAAGSN010000001.1:87606-117043 GCF_054782415.1 Sinomonas soli
CCGGACCGTGCACCACTCAACATTTCGCAAGCCCTCCGGCCCTGAGCCTGTGGATAACCGGCGTGAGGCGCCGGGCACCGGCAACGATGGCAAGCATGAACGTCCGCCGGCCGCTCCCGCCCGAACTCTCGGCACGCTCCTTCACTGTCGCTGAGGCGGCGATGCTCGGCGTCGGCCGGGGGCGGCTTCGGGCCTCGGACCTCGTGGCCCCGACCCGGGGCGTGCGGGTCCCGTGGGGTGCCGCGATGGGCGCGGCGGCCGTGGTCCGCCCGCTACAGGCCCTCCTGCCGGATGCCGTGGCCAGCTTCACCACGGCAGCGAAGATCTGGGGATTCCCGCTCCCACTCGACGCCGAGCGGGACGAGACACTGCATGTGACCCGACCCCTGGAAACGCCCGGCAGCATCCGCCCCGGGGTCGCGTGCCACAGGATGCGCCTCGCGGCCCGGGACGTCGTGACGATCGACGGCGTACTGGTCACCTCACGCGAGCGCACCTGGCTGGACCTCGCTGGCGTGCTGCCGTTCGAGCAGGCGGTGGCGATCGGGGACTACCTCGTCTGCGAGCACCCGTCCGGGTTCCCGGCCCCGCGGAGTCCCTGGGTGCCGGTCAAACGGCTGCGCTGGTATGTGTCCGAGCAGCGCCGGGTTCGGGGGCTGCCGGCAGCGCGGCGGGCCTCGCGACTGGTGCGCGTCGGCGCGGACTCGGTGCCCGAGACGCTGCTCCGGCTCGCCCTCGTCGAGGCAGGCTTGCCGGAGCCGACCTTGAACTATGTCATCAGGGATTCGAGGGGGCACCCTGTGGCATGGCCGGATCAGGCCTTCGAGTCGCTCCGCTTCGCCATCCAGTACGACGGCGAACACCACCGGACGGCGGAACAGCAGGCTTTGGACAACTGGCGCAACCGGCTGGTCGCGGATCTGGACTGGGACCAGCTCATCGTCTCGGGTGCAGACGTGCGCAAACGTGGGTGGGGTGGAGTGGCGGCCCTCGTGCACTCGCGCCTGCGCCGTCTGGAGTCCGCCCGAGCGGGAGCTCTCTCACGCCCTCAAATGTTGGCTTGAGCACGGTAAGGGCGAGCGCAACCGTGCTCAAGCCAACATTTCACGAGCGGAGACGCCGGGCGCTAGATCCGCGTCCGGTGGAAGTTGAGGTAGCTGCGCGAGGCGGTGGGCCCGCGCTGGCCCTGGTACCGGTTGCCGTAGTCGCCGGAGCCGTAGGGGTGCTCGGCGGCCGAGGAGAGCCGGAAGAAGCACAGCTGGCCGATCTTCATCCCGGGCCAGAGCTTGATCGGCAGGGTCGCGACGTTGGAGAGCTCGAGCGTCACGTGCCCGGAGAACCCGGGGTCGATGAACCCGGCGGTCGAGTGCGTCAGGAGCCCGAGGCGCCCGAGCGAGGACTTGCCCTCGAGCCGGGCGGCGATGTCCTCGGGCAGCGTCACCGTCTCGTAGGTGGAGCCGAGCACGAACTCGCCCGGGTGGAGGATGAACGCCTCGTCGGAGTCGACCTCGACCAGGCGCGTGAGCTCGGGCTGCTCCTGGGACGGGTCGATGTGCGCGTACTTGTGGTTGTCGAAGAGCCGGAAGAACCGGTCGATCCGCACGTCCACGCTCGAGGGCTGGACCATCACGGGCTCATAGGGGTCGAGCCGGATGCGGTCGGCGTCGATTTCGGCACGGATGTCGCGGTCTGAAAGCAGCACGCCTCCAAAAGTACCGCAGCGGCTGCTCCATCCCGCTGCCGGAGCCATTGCCGCCCTGAGACTGCTGAGGCTAGGGTGACCCTCGGGGTTGGTGGGATTCTGCGCCCGCCACGGGGAGGAACAACTCATGCGACGCTTCGTCATGGCCGTCGCCGTGCTGGCCGCAGCGGCAGCCGCCGCGCTCGCACCCGCCGCCGCACCGCCGTCGCCCGCCGCCGCGACGCACGACGCCGGCCCCGCACCGGCCGCTTCGCCCTCCCGCGGCGCCGTCACGTCCGACAGCCTCGACGTGCGCCTCGCCAGGGCGGCCGCCCCCGCCCAGGCTGCCCCGCCGCCGGTCGCCTCGATCGGCCCCGCCACGGGCCCGGCCGGACTCGACCCGTCCGTGACCTCGGTGAACCCCCTCGCGGCGCCCATGGGCGACACGTCCAACCTGATCCGCGACAGCAACGCGTCCCAGGTCCTCGCCGTCTTCAACGCGATCAACGCCTGGCGGGCCCAGAACGGCCTGAAGCCCGTCCGCTACCACCTGAGCATCCAGGGGCTCGCCCAGGAGTGGAGTGACAGCATCGCCAGCCGCGAGGTGATCGAGCACCGGGCGAGCTTCTGGACGGACCCGCGCGCGCTGAACCCGGACAACGGCGCGGGCGAGGTCATCGCGGTGCGCTGGGACCGGGACGCGGCCCAGCTCGTGGAGTGGTGGAAGAACTCGCCGGCGCACAACGCGATCCTGCTTGACCCGCGGATGAGCGTGGTGGGCATCGGCATCACGTTCACCAACGGCACGTACCCGGCCACGCCGAACCGGTACGCGATGTGGGGCGTGGTGGATTTCTTCGGCTACACGACGCTGCCGGCCGGGACCACGGCAGCTCCGGGCGGCTCGACCGGCGGCACCCCGACCCCCACCCCCACCCCGACCCCGACGCCCACTCCGGGCCCCACGACCCCGGCGCCCGCCCCCGTGAACCCGCCGCCTGGCGGGTCGGTGACCCCCGGCGGCGCCGAACTGTGCGCCGCCCCGGGACGCTTCCAGCCCACCACGCAGGACACCTCCCGCGCCTCGCTGCACAGCGCGGCGGACGTCGTGGCGCTGAACTCGTCCGGGTCGGTCGTCGCCTACCCGGCCGTGGCGGGGAAGCTGGGCACCGCGTCGACCACCCTCGGCACCGGGTTCGGCGGCGCCACCTCGGCGCAGAGCGTGGACTGGGACCGCGACGGCATCCTGGACCTCCTCGTCCAGTGGGGCGACGGGCGCCTGGTCCTCTACCCCGGCCTCGCCGGCGGATCGTACGGGGCACCGGTGACCCTCGGCCAGTCCGGCTGGAACACCATGACCCTCACGACGGGGCTGTGGTGCGCAGCCAACCGGCTCCCCCAGCTCCTGGCCCTGGACCCCTCGGGCAACCTGTACCTCTACCCGAACCGCGGGACCGGGGACATCCACGAGCGGGCGCTGCTCGCCACCGGGGTCCCGGCCGGGCGCCTCGCGGTCCTCGACGCGAGCGGCGACGGGCTCGAGGACCTCGTGGTGCAGCGCTCGGACGGCGCGCTCGTGATGTACCGCTCGCTCGGGCAGGAGCAGCTCGTGAACGAGGCGCGCCCCGTGGTCGCCACCGCCGCGGCCACCACCGGCCCGCTCCGGGTGCTGCGTGGCCTCGACGGCGCCGGGAGCGTGGGGATCGCGGCCCTGCGCACCGACGGCTCGCTCGCCTACTGGCCCGTCGCGAACGGCCAGTTCGCCGCCCCGCGGGTGCTCGCCACCGGCTGGTCCGGCCTGCGCCTGGGCTGACGCACGACGCCGCCCGCTCGCCGTCCGGCGGCCGCGACGCCGCCCGGGACGGTCGCCTCGTGCGGCCTACCGCTCGAGCGCCGTCTTGAGGTTCTCCAGCTGGGCGACCTCGTGGTCCATCGTCTTCTGCACCATGGCGCCCATGAGCTTGAGGAACCCGGTGGGCTCGAACGAGAGCGCGAAGGAGACCTTGGTTCCGCCGGGCTCCGGGGTCAGGAGGAACACGCCGTGCGGGCGCGCGGGCCCGGCGATGACGTGGAAGCGGAGCACCTCGCCGGGGCGCGCCTCGGTGATCTCGTAGTCGCCGTCGATCTCGCGGCCGCCAGGACCGGCCATCCGCTGCGTGTACACCGCGCCCTCGCCGGCCGCCGGGCCGGAGGTGTGGGCCACGGAGCGGACGCCCGGGCGCCACGTCGTGTTGTTCAGGCCGTCGGCCAGGAACGCGTACACGTCCTCCGGGGTGCGCCGGACCAGGACGGAATATTCGGCCGCTGCCATGGGCGAACGCTAGGCCGGTCAGCTGGGATTCGGCTGGGAACCCGGCGCGGCGTCCGGGGCGCCGGGGCCGAGCTCCTCGCGCAGCTCGGCGCGGCGCCGCGGGGACATGAACGCCGCGCGCATGTGGTCGTTGGTGAGCACGTCCGCGACGCCGATCATGAGCACCGCGAAGACGATCTGCTCCACCACCATCCAGTACGGGTACAGGCCCGGGATCGTGGCGACGACGAGCGAGACGACGGGGAAGATCTGGCTGAACAGGCGCAGCCGCTGGTAGCCCCAGTAGTAGCCCTGGCGGGCGCGCCAGGCGAAGAAGAACAGCGTCAGCGTCATCAGGAGCACCACGATGCCGCGGAACCACGCAGCGAACCCGACGTCCGTGCCTCCGGCCTGGAGCGCCACGGCGATCACCACGGCGGCCAGCCCGACGGCGACCTCGGCGAGCAGGATCCAGTAGACCCACTGGAACGCCCGTTGGGTCTTGGGGTGCTCGAGCTCGTGGCGGTCCACGATGAAGTGGCCGTGGCGGCCGCCGAAGGTCCTGTCGATGTCGACACCGAGGATGCGCAGTTCAGGCATGGCATCAACGCTAGCGGCGCGGACTGTGCACAGGCTGGGCCACGGCTCGTCCGTTCGGCTGATTCCCGCGAGGTCACCAAGCCGGACCCCGAGGTCACCCCGTACGCGCCGCGCGCCGCCGCCGCCGTGCACTCCACAGGGCCGCGCCGGCACCGAGCGCCGTGGGCCACGCGAGGTACCACCCGCAGGTCGCCGCGATCGCCGCGACGGCGGCGAGCCCCGCGGCCGCGACGGCCCGCTGCCCGCGTCCGGGCAGGAGCCGGAGGGCCGCGGCGAGCCCGGCGACGTACACGGAGACGATCGCAGCGGTCACCAGCCGGACGAGCACCTCGGTGGTGTCCGTTCCGGCCCCGAGGACCACGAGCCCCGCCGTGCTCAGCGCTGTCACAGCCACCAGCGCGTTCCGCCCTCGCCCGAACCACGCCGGCAGCGACCCCGTCTGCCCGAGGGACCGGCCCAGCTCCGCGGCGCCGGTCGCGTAGCTCGTCAGGGTGCCGAGCGTGAGCACGACGGCGAGCGCGGCCGTGAGCGCCTCGCCCACCGGGCCCAGGGCGTGCCCGAGCAGGGCTGCGAGCGGGGCATCGCCGCCGGCGGCGTCCCCGAGCGCGAGCACGGACACGGCCGCGAGTGCGAGGTAGAGGGTGCCGACCAGGGCCAGGGCGAGCGCCGTCACCACGCCGAGGTCACGCTCGGGGTTCCGGAACTGGCCGCCGAGGTAGCTCATGGCCTCCCAGCCCGCGAAGGCCCAGACGATCAGCGCCGCGGACGGCGCCACCGCGCCCCAGCCGTGGGCTGCGAACGGCTCGAGCCGGCTCGCGTCGGCCCGCGCCAGGCCCGCCGAGATGGCGAGGACCATGACCGCGAGGATCGTGCCAGCGAGGACCAACTGGAGCGTCGAGGACGTGCGCACCCCCGCCCAGACGGCCCCGAGCACCGCGGCGGTGAGTCCGCCGGCCGCGGCCAGGGCGGCCCAGCGCGGAGCCCCCAGGGCATGCGCCGCGTACTGCCCGGCGAACAGGGCGGACGCGGGGATCCCGAACGGGATCGTGAGGTAGAACCACCAGCTCGACGCGGTGGCCCAGTAGTCGCCGAAGGCGCGCCGGACGTAGGTCGACACTCCCCCGGCGTCGGGCAGCCTCCGCCCGAGGGAGGCGAAGGTCCAGGCGATGGGCACCGAGGCCAGCACGAGCCCCGCCCAGGCAAGCAGGCTCGCCGGTCCCGCCACCCGGTAGGAGAGCGCGGGGAGGGCGATCACGCCGGTCCCCAGGACTGCTCCGAGGTAGTAGGCGAGGCCCCGGGCCCGGCCGAGGGTCCCGGCTGCGGGGGTGCGGACTGCGGCGTCGGCGCTCATGCACACCACGCTAGGAATCCGGGCTGCGGCGCACGAGTGCGAGCCGTGCCGCGCAGCGCTAGATTTGTGCCATGGCACCGATCCCAGCGTCGCCGGCCGCCCACCGCGTGGGCCTCGTCCTGACGGACAACCTGCCGATCTTCGAGCTCGCGGTGCCGTGCGAGGTGTTCGGCATCGCCCGCCCGGACCTCCACGACCCGTGGTACGAGCTCACCATGGTGCGCGGAGAGCCCGGCGAGATCGCGACGGCGGGCGGCCTCGCGCCGTCGTCCGCCGCACCCCTCGCGGCACTGCGGGAGATGGACACGATCGTGGTCCCGGCCTGCGAGCGCAGCCTCCAGGTGGACCGCGCCGCGCAGGAGCCGCTGCTGGCCGAGCTCCGCGCGGCGGCCGGGCGCGGGGCGAGGATCGCGTCGCTGTGCTCGGGGGCGTACCTGCTGGCCCAGGCCGGGCTCCTCGATGGGCGGGACGCGACGACCCACTGGATGAACTGGGAGGACTTCGAGGCGTCCTTCCCGCGGGTCAGGCTCCGGCGGGACGTGCTCCTCACCGCGGACGCCGGCGTCTACACGAGCGCGGGCACGGCCGCCGGCATCGAGCTGTGCCTGCAGCTCGTGCGCGAGGACCTCGGGGACGCCGTCGCGGCGAGCGTGGCGCGGCGCATGGTCGTCGCGGAGCGGCGCGGTGCGGCCCAGTCCGAGTACCTCGAGTCGGTCGCGCGGCCGCTGGCCGCGGACCCCCTCCGCCATGCCATGGACTGGGCCGAGAAGAACCTGCACGCCCCGATCGGCCCGGACGCGATGGCCCGCCGCGCGCGGATGAGCCGCCGCACCCTGTACCGGCGGTTCGAGGCCGCCGCCGGCACGTCGCCGTCGCAGTGGCTGCTCGAGCGGCGGATCGACTCGGCGCGTCGGCTCCTGGAGGAGACCGACCTGCCCGTCGAGCGGGTCGCGGAGCGTGCCGGGGTCGGCTCCGCGGCGAACCTGCGCGCGCACTTCGCGCGGCTCGTGGGGGTCTCGCCCTCCGCCTACCGCGAGGCGCGGCGCCGCGGGGCCGGCTGAGGCGTCCGGCCCGCAGCGCGCCGCCGGGAACGGTGCGCCGACCACCCGCGCGCGTGTTGTAAGCTGGGTGAAGCCCTTCGGGGCCACGCGGCCGTAGCTCAATGGCAGAGCGCTCGCTTCCCAAGCCAGATACGCGGGTTCGATTCCCGTCGGCCGCTCTCTTCCGCCCCCGGTCCACTGGACCGGGGGCTTCTCTGTGCCCCCGACCGGCGGCGAGGCCCCGCCCAGAAGGCGGACCCGCTCACCCTGCGGGGTGCCTCCGGAGCCAGAGCGCGAGGCCGAGCGCTGCCAGGGCCGGCACCGTGCCCGAGATGAGCATGGCGAGGTGGGCTCCGAGGCCCTCGGCGAGGCCGCCGAGCAGCGGGCCGCCGAGGGCCTGGCCGCCGATGAGCACCATGGTGTACAGGCTCATGACCCGCCCGCGGATGCCCACGTTGGCGCTCGTCTGCACCATCTGGTTCGCCGAGGTCAGGAAGGTGAGCGCGCAGAACCCCGAGACCGCGACGAGACCGCAGAACAGGGGCAGCGAGGGGGCGAACGCCGCCACGGCGAGCATCGCGCCGTATAGCCCCGCGCCGCCCACTACGGTGCGCAGCCGCAGCTGCAGGCGCCGGGCCGAGGCGATCGCGCCGGTGAGCGCCCCGACCGCCACCATGGTGTTGAGCAGCCCGTAGCCGCTCGCGCCGACACCGAAGACGTGGTCGGCGTAGGCCGCGAGCAGCACCGGCAGGCTCATCGCGAAGAGGGAGACGACGCCGGCCATCACCCACGGCCAGCGGATCGTGGGCTTGCGCCACGCGTAGCCCACGGCCTCGCGCAGCATGCCGCGGGCGGCCGGGGTGGGCGGGGCCACCACGAGCCGGTCCTTGCGCAGGAGCGAGAGCATGACGGCGGTGCCGCAGCATGCGAACGCGTTGACCACGAACGCCCAGCCGCCGCCCACGGCGGTCAGGAGCCAGCCGGCCACCGCCGGGCCGATGAGCGCGCCGAGCTGGAAGTTGGTGGAGTTCACGCTGATGGCGTTGCGGAGGTACTTCGGGCCCACGAGCTCGTTGACGAACACCTGGCGCGCGGGCTGGTCCACCACGGTCACGAGGCCGAGCACGAGGGCGATGCCGTAGACGTGCCACACGGCCAGGGCCCCGGTGAGCGAGAGCGTGCCGAGCGCCGCGGCACACGTGGCGGCCCCGAGGGCGCAGATCTGCAGGAGCCGGCGCTTGGAGAACCGGTCGGCGACGAGGCCGCCCCAGGGCCCGAGCAGGAGCACGGGCGCGAACTGCAGCGCGACGGTGACGCCCACGGCCGCGACCGAGCCCGAGAGCTCGAGGACGAGCCAGTCCTGGGCGATGCGCTGCATCCACAGCGCCACGACGGCCACGAAGTGCGCGGCCGCGAACATCCGGAAGTTGGGGACGCTGAGGGAGATGAAGGTGTGCCGCCACGGCAGGCGCTCCGCGGCCACGGCGAGGGGGCCGGTGGGCGGGAAGGCGGCGAGCGAGGGGTGGGGCTCCGAGCTGGCTGAAGGCAGGGCTGGGCTGGGGGAGGTCACGGAAGAGTCCTGGTTTCGTTCGGGAGGGCCGGTGTCGATCGACTCCCTCCACCGTAGGCTCGCGGCAGCGGATTGTGGAAGGCTATTTCCCCTCTAACTGCTATTGCGTTGCGCAATGGGGGGGCGGAGGATGGCCGCATGGCCGCCCCCACCTTCGACCCCGCCCACCTGCGCAGCTTCCTCGCGGTCGCCGAGCATCTCAGCTTCACGCTGGCCGCCGAGCGGCTCGGTCTCGCCCAGCCCACCGTCAGCCAGCACGTGGCCAAGCTCGAGAAGGCCGCCGGCAGGATGCTCCTGGTCCGCGACACGCACGGCGTGCGGCTCACGGACAACGGCGACGCGATGGCCGGCTTCGCCCGCGCGATCCTCGCGGCGCACGACGACGCGGCGCGCTACTTCCGCGGCGAGGCCATGCGCGGGCGCCTGCGCTTCGGCACGGCGGACGACCTCGCGATCACGGGCCTGCCGAAGATCCTGCGCGAGTTCCGCCGTGCCTACCCGCAGCTCAACCTCGAGCTCACGGTGAGCCAGAGCGACGATCTCTACCGCCGCCTCAAGGCCGGCCAGCTGGACCTCGTGTTCATCAAGTGGGTCGCGGGCGCCCAGGACGGCACGGTGGTGCGGCACGACTCGTTCTCCTGGGTCGGCGTCGAGCAGACGGCGCTCGACCCCGCAGGCCCGGTGCCCCTCGTCGTCTACCCGGCGCCGAGCCTGTCCCGCAGCCTGGCGATCCAGGCGCTCGAGGCGAGCGGGCGGACCTGGAAGGTCACGTGCAGCACGAAGCAGATCGCCGGGGTGCTGGCCGCCATCCGGGCCGGTCTCGGCGTCGGCGTCATGCCCACCACGCTCGTGCCGGACGACCTCGCGGTCATCACCCACCGGTTCGACCTGCCGCCGGTCGGGGACGTGGACTTCACCCTCATCCGCAATCCGCTCGCGAACTCGGCGGCGGCGGACGCCCTCACGGACGCCATCCTCGGCCGCGTCCTGAGCCGCAGCTGAGGAGACGTACGGCGTCCCAAGTGGCGAGAACAAACATCAGACGTCTACCCTTTGATCATGCCACCCGAGACCGAGACCCTCACGCCCGCGCCCGCCCACGACGTCCTCGACGAGTCGCTCGCCCCCGAGCTCGACGCCCGCGTCCTGGAGGATCCGCCGACGGGACCGGGGCGCGGCCGCACCGCCTTCCTCGCGGTCGCGGCGGTGGTGCTCATCGGGCTCAACCTGCGCGCAGGGATCGCGAGCGCGTCCTCGCTGTACCACGACCTCAAGCTGTTCCTGGGCTACGGGCCGCTCGTGGCCGCGGCGCTGCCGGCCATTCCCGTCGCATGCTTCGCGATCGCGGGCGGCGCCACCGCGTGGCTCACCGCGCGGCTCGGACTCGAGCGGGCGATCGGGCTCGCGCTCGTGCTGCTCACGGCGGGGCTCGCGATGCGGTCCGTTTCCGCCGAGGGCATGCTGCTCGCTGGCACAGTGGTGAGCATGAGCGGCCTGGCGGTCTGCAACGTCGCGATGCCCTCCTTCATCCGCGAGCACTACGCCCACCGCACGTCCGGCATGACGGCGGCCTACACGGTGACGATGTCCCTCGGCGCGACGACCGCGTCCGCGGTCGCGGTTCCGGTCGCAGCGTCGCTCGGCTCCCCCACGCTCGGGCTGGGCGTGTGGGCGGCGCTGGCCGCCCTCGCCCTTGCGGCGTTCGCCCCGCTCGCCCTGCGCTCGCGCCCCCGGGCCATCGCGGATCCCGCCCATCACGTCTCGCCGTGGTCCCTCCTGCGCACTCGGAGGGGCGTGCTCGTCACGGCGCTGTTCGGCGTGCAGGCCCTCCTCGTCTACACGATCATGGGCTGGCTGCCCTCGATCCTCGTCTCCCGCGGCATGGACCCTGCCATGGGCGGGCTCATGCTCGGGCTGCTCCAGCTCGTGAGCATGGGCGCCGTGGCCGGAGTGCTCGCCCTGGCCGCACGTCCCGGGCTGCTGCGCCCCGCCTTCCTGCTCACGGCGTCGGCGGCCCTGCTCGGCGCCGTCGCCCTCGTCGCGTTCCCGGGCTGGAACATCCTCGTTCCGGTGGTGCTCATGGGACTCGGCTTCGGCGTCTTCCCCCTGGTCATGGTGGTCATCAGCCGCAGCGGGAGCACCGCCTCGGAGACCACCGCGCTCTCGACCCTGGCGCAGTCGCTCGGCTACCTCCTCGCGACCGTGGGCCCGTTCGGCATCGGACTCCTCCACGACGCGATCGGCGACTGGACGGTGCCGCTGTGCGCGGTGGTGGGGATCGCCGTCGTCCAGCTCGTGCTCTCCTACCGGCTCGGCGCGGAGCCCGGCGCCCCGCGGCGCGTCCTGCCGGCCCCCGCGGGCGGCCGCGCATGAACGCCGCGTCCTCGAGGCGCCCGCCGCTGGCCCAGGAGGTCACCGAGGAGCTCCGGCAGGAGATCGCGTCGGGGCGCTGGCCGGTCGGGTCCCGGATCCCGCCCGAACCGCAGCTCATCGACCGGCTCGGCGTCTCGCGCGGCACGCTCCGCGAGGCCGTCAAGGCGCTCGCCCACGCCGGCCTGCTCGAGGTCCGCCGCGGCGACGGCACCTACGTCCGCTCCACGAGCGAGATGGCCGGCACCGCCCGCCGGGCCTACCGCGAATACGGCGAGGAACAGGTCTTCGAGGTCCGCTTCGCCCTGGACGCTCAGGCCGCGCGCCTGGCCGCCCGTGCCGCGGACGACGACGACCTCGCCGCCCTCCGCGCGCTGCTCGCCCGCCGCCGGGCGGCCTGGGCGGAGGGGGACGCCGAAGGCTGGATCGCCGCCGACTGGGACTTCCACCTCAAGGTCGCCGAGGCCTCGGGCAACCCGCTCCTGCACGAGCTGTACGGCACCTTCGGCGACGTCTTCCACGGCGTGAAGATGAAGCAGCGGCTCCGGGACGGCTTCGACGCGTGCCGCGAGGCGGGCCACGAGGACCTCGTGCGCGCGATCGCCGCGCGGGACGAGGACACCGCGGCCGCGACGGTCCTGGACAACCTCCGCTACTGCACCACGTGGATGCAGTGACCCGCCCCACAGTGCGGCCGGCCCGCACGGAGTAGAATCGATCGCGATGAACCGCACACTGTTCAAGTCCAAGATCCACCGCGCCACGGTCACGCACGCTGACCTCCACTATGTGGGCTCGGTGACGATCGACCTCGACCTGCTCGAGGCCGCGGACATCCTGCCGGGCGAGCTCGTGTCCATCGTGGACATCACCAACGGCGCGCGCCTCGAGACCTACACGATCGCGGGCGAGCGCGGCTCCGGGGTCATCGGCATCAACGGCGCGGCAGCGCACCTCATCCACGAGGGCGACCTGGTCATCCTCATCACCTACGCCTCGATGAGCGACGCCGAGGCCCGCGAGTTCGTGCCGACCGTGTTACACGTCGACGCAGACAACCGCATCGTGGAGCTCGGCACCGACCCCGCCGAGGGCCACGGCCCCGGGATGATGCGGCCGCCGTTCGCCATCCAGGCGCACCTGAACTAGTTCGCGGGCACCGCCGGGAGCGGGCGCTAGGCTGAGGGCGTGCCCCGTGGAAACCGATTGCCATCCCCGTGCCATCGGGGGCGCCCATGGTAGGCGTCCTCGAGGGGTTCGCCGTCGTCTGGGCGATCATCGGCGTCGGATGGTTCTGCGCCCGCCGCGGGATCCTGGGTGAGGGCGCGCAGGCGGTCCTGAGCCGGCTGTCCTTCTTCGTCGCAAGCCCGGCGCTCCTCCTCGAGACGCTCGCGCACTCCGACCTGCGGACCGTCTTCTCCACGCACCTGCTCGTCATCGCGGTCAGCTCGACCGCGATCGGTGTCGTCTCCCTTGTCGTCTTCAGGTGGCTGCGGGGACGCAGCACACCGGAGGCCCTCATTGCCTCCATGAGCGCCTCCGTGGCGAACTCGGGCAACCTCGGCATCCCCATCTCGGTGTTCGTCCTCGGCGACGCGAGCTTCGTGGCGCCCCTGCTCATCTTCCAGCTGGCCCTGTTCACGCCGTCGTACCTCCTGGTCCTCGACGGCACGACGGCGACCGCGAAGCCGGGGCTGGCCCGCGCCGCCCAGTTCGTGCTCCCGATCGTGACGAACCCCAACATCATCGGATCCATGATCGGGCTCGTGCTGGCCGCGACCCACTGGACGCCGCCCGAGCTCATCATGCAGCCGATCCACCTCATCGGGGGCGCCGCGATCCCGGCCATGCTCATGGCCTTCGGCATCTCGCTGCACGGGTCGCGGCCGCTGCGGGCGGACGACGGCCGGCGGCTCGACACGGCCCTCGCCTCGGTGCTCAAGGTCGTGGTGCACCCGTTCATCGCCTTCGCCTTCGCACGCTTCGCCCTCGGCCTGGCCGGCCACGAGCTGTTCGCCGCCGTCGTCACCGCTGCCCTCCCCACCGCCCAGAACGTCTACATCGCGGCGCAGCGGTACCGGCACGGGATCGTCGTGGCCAAGGACACCGTGCTCATCACCACCGTCGTCGCCGTCCCCGCGATGGCCGTCATGGCGGCCCTCCTCTCCTGACCGCCGAGCGTCTAGGCTTCACCCATGGCTGAGACCAGTGGGGCGAAGACCGGCACAGCGAAGAGCACCGCGGAGAAGGTGGCCGCCCTCCAGAAGGGCTACACATTCGAGGGCGCGACGATCGCCCTCGGGGCCGCCATCGTGGACGGCGAGGTGCGGCCCGAGGCGCAGGTCGCCCTCCCGCTGGGCATGATGAACCGCCACGGGCTCGTGGCCGGCGCCACCGGCACCGGGAAGACGGTCACCCTGCACATGATGGCGGAGCAGCTCTCCTCCGCGGGGGTGCCCGTGTTCCTCGCGGACATCAAGGGCGACCTTTCGGGCCTCGCAGCGCCCGGCAGCGGCGGGGAGAAGCTGCTCGCCCGGACCCGGGGCATCGGGCAGGACTGGGCGGCGGCGTCGTTCCCCGTCGAGTACCTCGCCCTCGGCGGCGACGGCGCCGGGGTTCCCGTGCGCGCCACCGTGACCTCGTTCGGGCCGATCCTGCTCTCCCGCGTCATGGAGCTGAACGAGACGCAGGAGTCGAGCCTCACCCTCATCTTCCACTTCGCAGACCAGCACCAGCTCGAGCTCGTGGACCTCAAGGATCTCCGCGCCGTCATCCAGTTCCTGACCTCGGACGAGGGCAAGGACGAGCTCGAGAACCTCGGCGGGCTCTCCAAGGCCACGGCCGGGGTGATCCTGCGCGAGCTCGTGGGGCTCGAGGCCGCGGGCCTGGAGAAGTTCTTCGGCGAGCCGGAGTTCGACACCGCCGAGCTCCTCCGCACAGCCCCGGACGGCCGGGGCGTCATCACCTGCCTCGAGCTGCCGAGCCTGCAGGGCAGGCCGGTGCTGTTCTCGACGTTCCTCATGTGGCTGCTCGCAGACCTCTTCCACGACCTGCCCGAGATGGGCGATGTGGACAAGCCCAAGCTCGTGTTCTTCCTCGACGAGGCCCACCTGCTCTTCAACGGCGCCACCAAGGCGTTCCTGGACGCGATCACCCAGACGGTGCGCCTCATCCGCTCCAAGGGCGTGGGCATCTTCTTCGTCACGCAGACGCCCAAGGACGTCCCGGCGGACGTGCTCGGCCAGCTCGCGAACCGGGTCCAGCACGCCCTGCGGGCCTTCACTCCCGACGACGCGAAGGCGCTCAAGGCCACCGTGTCCACCTTCCCCGTGAGCGACTACGACCTCGAGGAGGTCCTGACGTCCGCGGGCATCGGCGAGGCCGTGGTCACCGTCATGAACGAGAACGGGGCCCCCACGCCGGTGGCCCTGACCCGAATGCGCGCCCCCGGCTCCGTCATGGGCCCGGCCGACCCCGCCCTCGTCGCCGCCACGGTGCAGGCGTCGCCCCTCCTCCCGAGGTACGGGACCGCCGTCGACGGCGTCTCCGCCTACGAGAAGCTCCAGCAGCAGGAGGCCGCCGCGTCCGCCGCACCGGCGCCCGGGCCGGCCCAGCCGCCCCCGCCGCTCCCCTCGCCGCGCCGCGAGCCTCCCGTGCCGTCGCGGAGGGACGACGGCGGCGGGGTCGCCGACGAGGTGATGGGCGCCCTGGGCGGTGCGCTCGGCAGCGGCCTGCGCTCGATGATCCGCTCCGCCGGCACGCAGCTCGGGCGGGACCTCATGCGCAGCGTCTTCGGCACCGCACCCCGGCGCCGCCGCTGAGGGGTCTCCTCCCGCCCGTTGGTAGGGTGTAGCGGTGCAGACCAGCCCCGCTCTCCTCCGGACCGCCGCCGCCTGGCTGCTGGCCCTCGTGCTGGCCATCGTCGCCTCGGTCGTGGCGGTCACCCTCGTCAAGAACACGGTGGCCGGGCCCGCAGAGCCGGTCCGCGCGTACATCGATGCCCTCCGGGACGGCGACGGCGGCTCCGCCCTCGGGCTCCTGCACGCGAAGGTCCCCTCCGGGAGTGCCTCCGTGCTGAGCGGCGGCCCGCTCAAGGACTCCATGAGCCGGGTCAAGGACATCGCCTACGAGACGGCTTCGGCCGACGGCGACCACGCGGCCGTCACGGTCCACTACACGGTGGAGGGCCAGGCGCACGAGACCCGGTTCTCGATCGAGCGCACGGGCACCGACTGGCTCTTCTTCCCCCGCTGGTCCATCGCCCCGGGTACCCTGCCCACCATCGAAGCCACCGTCGTGAACTCGACCCGGGCCACCCTCAACGGCGCGACCGTCAACATGCCGGGGGGCCACAACACGTTCCCGGTGTTCTTCCCGGGCTCCTACGTGGGCTCCCTCTCCGGGCAGCAGTTCGAGGCCGACCCGCGCTCGGTCGTCGTGACCTCGCCCGGGACGAGCACGCCGCTCAACCTCGCCACCAGGGCGACGCCCCAGCTCGTCTCGGCCATCGGCGCCAAGATCCACGGCTACCTCGACGACTGCGCCAAGACCGCGACCCAGCAGCAGCGGCTCCAGCCCGCCTGCCCCTTCTCCCTGGCGACCAACACCAGCATCAAGGACGGCACCATAGCGTGGTCGGTGTCCGCCTATCCCCAGGTCTCGGTCGAGCCGTACCAGGGACGCTGGACCCTCGCCCCGCTCAAGGGCAGGGCGCACCTGAACGCCACGGCGATCGACCTCTTCACCGGGGCAGCCTCGCCCCTGTCCGCCGACGTGGACTTCGACTTCGGAGCGCGGCTGGATGTCTCGGACAGCGCGATCACGGTGACCCCGCAGCTCAAGTAGCGCGTCTGACCCGGCCCGCGCCGGCCTCCGCAGCGAATCCGACCTGCCTTCGCCCCACCACGGGCGTGTTCCGGGCCGGCGCGCCGGTCCGTCGGGAGTCCGGCCGCCCAAACCCGGTCGGATTCGGACCCGGCGGGAGCGGGCGTCCGCCGAGGATGCGGGCAACCTCCTCCACGAGCACCCAGGAGCGGTGCACCACGTCGGCGTACCCGTAGCGCAGCGTCACGAGCCCTCGCAGCTGCGCCTGCCGGTCGCGCACCCGGTCCTTGCCCCGCTGCACGCGCTCCTCGTGGGTCTTCCCATCGAGTTCGACGATGATCCAGCCCTCCACGAGCAGGTCGACCCACCCGATTCCCTCGATCCAGACCTGGGGCTCCACTTCGAATCCGGCCCTCCTGAGCACTGTTCTGGCGATGGTCTCGAGCAGCGAGTCCGCCCCGAGGTCGACGAGATCGAGGACGGCGCGCGCCCGCCCGTTGCGCGGACCGGCCAGCTGGTCTCGGAGGAAGCCCATGGGGACCTCCCTCTGAACGACGGCGCACTCGGCGATCACGAGCGCCTCGAGCTCGGGAAGGCAGCGCAGCGCATGGAGCACGACGTCCGCGAGGCCCGCGAGCGGGGCCGTCGGATGCGGCGGGACCCTGCGCTCGCGGTGGACCACGGCGTCGGGGCTGCCTGCGCCGGTGGCCCGCAGCACGTGCAGCCGGCCGCCGGGCTCCGGCGGCGCGAGGACCCACAGGCCGTAGAGCTCCGCAGCGCTCACGCAGGTCAGCAGCGACCGGGTGGAGCGGGCCTGCACGAACCGAGGATCGGCCGTCGGCAGGGCGTAGAGCCCGTGGCGGGGGCGGTCGAGCTCACCGGCCTCGACTGCCCGGCGCACCACGGCCTCGGGGATGCCGGCGCTGCGGAGCTCCTTCAGGCGCGCCACACCGTGGAGCTGCTCGAGCCGCCGGGCAAGGTGTGGGTCCATGGCCCTCATGCTCGGGCGGCCGGGAGGCGCCGCGCAGCCGCCGGGCCCTCCATGTGGACAATGGCCCCAAGATCATGCGGGCGCGTGTCCCGGGGTCCGACCGGCTGTCGGGGCCTCCGGCGGCGTGTCGGCCCGGACACGCCGGTCATGCGTCCCTCGTCCTCGGGAAAGCCGGTCGGTTTCGCGCGGGACGGCCCCGCGCAGGACGGCGGGCCGGTCACCGTGAGGCGCCCGGCCCGCCGTCGTGCGCGGGGAGACGTCAGTCGAGGCCGCGGAGGTCCAGGGTCAGCTCCGAGTCGGCGCCGTCCCGCAGCACCACGGGGATCCCCCAGTCCTGCTGGTACAGGTGGCAGGCGGCGTGGTCCGGGATCTCCTCGCCGGGGGCGCCGTCGCACGCGGCGGCCCGGGCGGTGATGTGCAGGACGCCCTCGGCCACCTCGGGGTTGAGCTCGAGCGTGCGCGCGAGGCCCTGGGCAGTGCCGCCGCCGCCGAGGAGCAGCTCGGCGGGGGTCGAGGAGACCTTGAGCTGGGTCGGGTCGCCCCAGCGGTCGTCGAGCTTCTGGCCGGTGGGGGCGGCGAAGCGCACCGTGAGCGCGAGCGGGCCGGCGGCCACGGGGGTCTTCGGGCGCTGCGTCTGGCGCTCGCCCTCGTCGACCTGCTGGGCGTCCTTCGGGATCGGCAGGAGGACCAGTTCGTGCCGGTTCGTCTCGGTGACCAGGAGCAGCGGCTCGCCGTCCGCGGGGGTGACCACCACGACGTCGGCCGGCTCGGCGAGCCCGCGCGCGAGGGTCGTCACTGTGCCCGTGCCGTCCGCGTCCTCCCCGCTCCTGCCGGAGGGGTCGTACCGGCGCACGGCGCCGTTGTAGGTGTCGGCCACGGCGACGGAGCCGTCGGGGAGCACCGCGACGCCGAGGGGGTGCTGGAGGCGTGCCGTGTCCGCCGCGCCGTCCCGGAAGCCGAAGTCGAACAGGCCGCGCCCCACCGCCGTCTCGACGGTGACCGTGGGCTGGCCGTTGCCGCCGGCGTCACCGAGGCGCAGGCGGCGCAGCGCGGAGGTCTCCGAGTCGGCGACCCACAGGTCCCCTGACGGATCCACGGCCAGGCCGGAGGGCTGGGCGAACCAGGCCTGCGGGGCCGGGCCGTCGAGCAGGCCCTCGAGGCCGGACCCGGCGAGGATCGCCACGGCGCCGGTGAGCGGGTCGAACGTGAAGATCTGGTGCGTGCCGGCCATCGCGACGACCACCTTCTGCAGCTTCTCGCTCCAGACCACGTCCCACGGGGAGGAGAGGGAGACGTTGGTGCCGTGGCCGAGGTAGCCGATGTCCTCGATGTCGCCGGCGTAGACGTCGTGGGGCGCGCCGTCCGCTCCATCGGCCGCGCCGGCCTCCGCGTCGGGGCCGGCCTTGGCCCATGTGCCCGCGCCGTCGCCGTTGACCCGGGCGGGCCCGGCGTCGAGGAGCCGCTGGACCCCGTTGCCGGCGAGGGTCTGCACGTGGCCGGAGCTGAGGGTCACGCCGCGGAGGCGGTGGTTGACGGTGTCGGCGACGACGGCCTCGTAGCCGGTCTGCCACGCGATCGAGGCCGGCAGGACGGCGACGCCCTGCGGCTCGTTGAACTGCGCGGCCTCGGCCTGGCCGTCGAGGTACCCCTTCGTGCCGGACCCGATCACGCGCTCCACGGTCTCGAGGTCGGGGCGGAGCTCGACGAGGCGGTGGTGGCCGGTGTCGGCCACGAGGTAGTTGCCGTTCTCGAGGGGCACGGTCTGGCCGGGGAAGCGCAGGGTGCCGGCGGTGGGCTCGGGCGCCACATAGGGGCCGTCGCCGCGGTGCAGCGTGCCCTTGGCCTCGTGCTCGGCGACGAGCTCCTCGATGAGCACGCCCAGGCCGCCGGCGTGCCCCTCGCCGGAGAGGTGGGCGACGATGTAGCCCTCGGGATCGACCACCACGAGCGTGGGCCACGCACGGGCGGTGTAGGCCTGCCATGTGAGGAGGTCGGGGTCGTCGAGGACGGGGTGGTGGATGTCGTAGCGCTCCACGGCGGCGGCGAGGGCCACCGGGTCCGCCTCGTGCTCGAACTTGGGCGAGTGGACGCCCACGGTGACGAGGACGTCCCGGTACTTCTCCTCGAGCGGGCGGAGCTCGTCGAGGACGTGGAGGCAGTTGATGCAGCAGAACGTCCAGAAGTCGAGGAGCACGATCTTCCCGCGCAGGGCGGCGAGGTCGAGGTCCTTGCCCCCAGTGTTGAGCCAGGCGCGGCCGCCGAGCTCGCTGGCCCGGACCTTGCGGGAGGTCCGCAGGGCGTCCGCGCTGCGCTGTTCCTCGGTGGATTCTGCGGTCACTGGCACTCCTTCTTGCGGCACATCGTCTCGGGCGCGGCAACGGGATGCGCGCCCTTGGGGTTCAACCCCATTATCCCGGGCATTCTTCCGCGCATGACGCCGTGTGTCCCCTCGGGGCCGGCTAGCGGCCCTGGGCCTCGTCGCGCTCCTGCAGCTTGGTGAACATGGCGTTGTACGCGTCGAGGTCGGCATCGTGGTTGCGGTCGGCGGCGCGGTCGCTGCGGCGGGTCTCGCGGGCGTCGGACCTGGACCACATGACGGCCACGCCGATCGCCACGACCAGGGTCGGGATCTCCCCGATCCCCCAGGCGACGCCGCCGCCGGTCTGCTGGTCGACGATCGCCGAGGCGCCCCACGGGCGGCCGAGGTTGCCGAAGAAGCTGGGCTCGAGCAGGACGTCCGAGCCCATGAGCGTCACGCCGAAGAACGCATGGAACGCCATGGTGGCGAGCAGCAGCACGAGCCGCATCGGGTACGGGAAGCGCCGCGGGAGCGGGTCGGAGCCGATCATGGTCAGCACGAAGATGTACCCGGTCAGCGTGAAGTGCAGGTTCATGAGCTCATGGCCCACGTGGTCGCGCATCGCGTACCCGAACAGGTCAGAGTAGTAGAAGAGGATGATCGAGCCGGCGAAGTTGGCGGCCGCGAACAGCGGGTTCGTGACGAGCTGGGACCACTTCGAGTGCACGAACACGAGCAGCCACTCGCGCAGTCCGCGGCTGCCGTCGCGCCGCGGCGTGAGCGCCTTGAGCGCGAGGGTCACGGGCGAGCCGAGCACGAGGAAGATCGGCGCGACCATCATGAGCATCATATGGTCCACCATGTGCGCCGAGAACAGCACGCGCCCGTACACCGCAGGCGGGCCGCTCGTGATGTACGTGAGCACGATCAGGCCGGCGAACCAGGACAGCGCCCGCGCCCAGTGCCAGGAGTCCCCACGCCGGGCCACCTTGAGCATGCCGAGCGCGTAGGCCACCGCCCCGAACACGGCCACGGCGATCCAGAGCCAGTCTGCGCGCCACTCGGTCAGCCACCGCGAGGACGTGAGCTCGGGCGGGAGCTCGTACCCGGTGAGGATGAACGCGGGCGAGGCGTCGGGGGCGTAGGTGGTCGGCTCGGGCGGGGCGGAGCGGGACAGCGCCACGGCGAGGCCGGAGACCACGCCCATGACGACGGCCTCCACCCCGACCAGCTGCCACAGCACGCGCCGGGCGGAGGCGCCGCGGCCCAGCTGCGGGATGACCCACTGGCGGTGCATGAACCCGATGCCGCCGAGCACCACGGCGAGGGCGGCCTTGGCGAGGATGAGCTGGCCGTAGGCGGACGTGACCAGGTCGCCGAGGTTCGGCAGCCGGATGAGCGCGTTGATGACGCCGGAGGCCACCACGAGCAGGAAGGCGAAGAGCGCGAGCGCGGAGAAGCGCCGCAGGGTCGCCTCGGTCGCGTCGGCCGCGCGCACGACGCCGCGTCCCCGGCTCCCGCCGGCCACGGCATCGGCGCGGTCCCCGCCGTCGGGCCCTCCGGCGAGGGTTCGGCCCAGCAGGGCCAGGACGGCGATGCCGCCGACCCACAGGGACGCGCCGACCAGGTGCAGGAAGAGCGAGTTGACGGCGCCCTCGTGGTCGCTCGAGCTCGCGGAGTGGCCGATCAGCGCCATGGGGACGAGGCCGATCACGGCGAGGATGCCAGTGAGGGCGAGCCCGGTCAGCGAGCGGACGGCGAAGAGGAGCGTGGCGACCACGGCCGCGATGATCACGGTGACCAGCCAGGCCCGGCCCACGTCGAGGTTGGTCATGAAGTACACGAGCTGGTTCGTGTAGTCCGAGCCGCCGGAGAGGGGCTGCCCCACGAGGTCCGAGTGGGTGAGCACCAGCACCGCGATGGCGCTGAGGGTCCACGCCACGGCGCCGCCGGTGGCCGCGCGCAGGGCGCGGGAGAATGCGGGGTGCTCCTCGGCGCCGGGATCCCCCGCGGAGCCGGCGGCGGCGGGGCCGGCGTCGGCCGCCGCCCCGTGGGAGCGCCGGGGCCGGGCGGTGTGCGGCAGGATCCCGACGGCGAACGTGATGCCCCCGATCACCAGGGCGAGGGAGAGGTTGAGCACCGTCGTGGCGACGGGGAGCCCCCACCGCACGAGGGCCCCGGGGTCGAGGACCTGGCGGGCCGCGGCGGCGCCGGAGAAGGTGAGGCCGGCCACGACGGCGGCGACGGCGACGGCCAGCGCCGCGATCGACCACCCCCGTCCCAGGCCCGCGAGACCCGTGGGTGCGGGGTTGACGGCGGGCGGACGGGCAGGCGGGGCAGAACGTGGCACCCCACCATTGTCCCCCACCCCGCTGGGCGCCCGCGGAGAGGGACAGACGCCGGGAGGGGGCAGCGGCGGGATGCCGCTGCCCCCTCCCGGGGTGGTCTTGGGGCGAAGTGCCTACTTGCCGGAGGCAGCGGCCTTCAGCTTGGAGCCGGCGGTCAGCTTGACGCTGTGCCCAGCCGGGATCTCGATCGCGGCGCCGGTCTGCGGGTTGCGGCCGGTGCGGGCGGCACGCTCGGTGCGCTCGACGGCGAGCCAGCCGGGGATGCTGACCTTCTCACCCTTGGAAACGGAGGTCTCGAAGACCTCGAACAGTGCGTCGAGCACACCGTTGACTGCAGCCTGGCTGAGGCTGGTCTTGCCGGCGACCTCTGCAACCAGCTCGCTACGGTTCTTAGCCATGTGTCCTCCTGGACGTTTGGGTTATCCACGTCAGCCCTCAGCCTGTTCGCCGGGGGCTGCTGTTACGGCAACTTACCAGTTAACCCGGGCAGGGCCAGCAGATTCCCGCGTGTTTCCGGGGATTCTGGCCCGTTTTGGGGTCCGACGGGGCCCAACCGGGCAGAATCTAGGAGCGCTACTCCCAGTTGACGGTCCAGCGGCGCCGCCTCCCCCGGAAACGCTGGGCTGGGCGGCGCGGTGCGCGGGCCGGCACCGTGCCGTGCCCACCGTGCAGCCGGCCGCTACCGTGGAGGCGTGCCCGCTGCGACTCCCCTGACCCCGGCCCAGCGCGCCCTCGTCGACGCCTGGTTCCCGGACTGGGCCCTCGAGGAGGACCTGTCCTGGGGGCTGCAGGGCATCGCGGTGCTCCGCCTCGCGACGGCGGCAGGCCCCGTGGTGGTCAAGGCCTCCGCCACGCAGCACCACCTGGTGCGGGAGGCCCGCGCCCACCGGCAGATGACCGGGCCGCTGCTGGCGCTGGAGCCGCCCCGCGCCGCGCGCCTGCTCCACGCCGACACGCGGGCCGGCGTGGTCGCCGCCACGTGGCTGCCGGGGAGCCTCGTCGCGGGCGGCCCGCACGAGCGCTCGCCCGAGGTGTTCCGGTAGGCCGGCGAGCTCCTGGCCCGCGTGCACGTGCCCAGGGAGCAGACCACGGGCTACGACGCCGCCGTCCTGAACAAGGTCGGCGACTACCTCGCCCGCGCGGCCGGCCTCGCCCCGCCGGACCATCTGCGCGCGGCCGGGCGCCTCGCCGCCGCGCACCGCGCCGCACCGCGCTGGCTGTCCGCGACGCACGGCGACTACAGCCCTCGGAACTGGGTGCTCGACGCCGACCCCTCCTCGGGCCTCCTCCTGCGCGTGATCGACTGGGGCCGGTCGGGCTACCGGCCCTGGGTCACCGACCTCGTCCGCCTCGAGCACCAGTGGTTCCAGCCGGCCGCGGGCCCGGATTCTGGCTCCGGCGGAGAGGGCGGGACGCACGACGGCGGCGGGCTGCGGGCGGCGTTCTACGCCGGCTACGGCCGCGACCCGGCCGAGGAGCCCGACTCGTGGCGGCTGGACAACCTCCTGCAGGCGCTCGGCACCATCGTGTGGTCCCGCGAGGTCGGCGACGCGGCGTTCGAGGAGGAGGGGCGGTGCATGCTCGCCCGGGTCGTCGACTGGTTCGCCTGACCGGCCGCTCAGACGGCGGCCGGCCGGTGCCCCTGCTTGGCGAGCTGGATCTGCTCGTACACGTGGTGGCGCAGCTCGGTGAAGCGCGGCAGGGCGCGCGTCTCGAGCTGGTCCCGCTCGGCCGGCAGGTCGATCACGAGGTCCTCCTGCACGACCGTGGGCGAGGAGGAGAGGATGATGACGCGCTGGCCGAGGTAGACGGACTCGTCGATGTCGTGCGTCACGAACAGGACCGTGACGCCGAGGTCCTTCCAGATCCGGCGGATGAGGTCCTCGAGGTCCGCGCGGGTCTGGGCGTCCACGGCAGCGAACGGCTCGTCCATGAGCAGCACCTCGGGCTGGTAGGCTACGGCGCGGGCGATCGCCACGCGCTGCTGCATGCCGCCCGAGAGCTGCCAGGGGTAGGAGCGGGGAACGTGCGCGAGTCCCACGGCTTCGAGGGCCTGGGCCACGAGCTTCTCGCGCTCCGCCTTGGGCACGCCGGCGTTCTTGAGCGGGAGCTCCACGTTGTCCCTCACGCGCAGCCACGGGAAGAGCGAGCGGCCGTACTCCTGGAAGACCACGGCCATCTTCTTGGGCGGCCCGGTGACCTTCTTCCCGTCGAGGATCACCTCGCCCTCGGTGGTGCCGAGGAGCCCGGCGATGCACTTGAGCAGGGTGGTCTTGCCGGACCCGGACGGGCCCACGATGCACGCGAGCTCGTTGTGGCCCAGGTCGAAGGTGAGGTCCCGGACGGCCTCGATGGCGCCGGCGTCGGTGTGGTAGACCTTCTTGACCCCGCGGACGGAGAGGAGCGCCTCGCCGTCCGGCAGGATGCGGCCGCGGGGGATGGTCTGGGACTGGTCAGGCTGCATTCTCTACCTCTTTGAGGCCGTTGTACCAGCGGAGCACGATCCGCTGGATCCACTGGAAGATGAGGGACATGGCGACCCCGATGAGGCCGAGCACCACGATGCCGGACCACATCTCGGGGATCGCGAACGACCGCTGGAACTGCACGATCGCGAAGCCGAGGCCGGACGAGGACGCGAACATCTCGGAGATGACCATGAGGATCAGGCCGATCGAGAGGCACTGGCGCACGCCCGCGAAGATCTGCGGGGCCGCCGAGGGCAGGATCTGGTATCTGACCCGGGCCAACCCGGTGATCCCGTACGAGCGGGTGGTCTCGTTCTGCACCGGGTCGATGGCGCGCACACCCTCGATGGTGTTGAGCAGGACCGGCCACACGCACCCCGAGACGATGACGGCAACCTTCATCGAGTCGTTGATGCCCACCAGGAGCATCAGCACGGGCACGAGGACGGGCGGCGGGATGGCGCGGAAGAACTCGAACACGGGTTCGGTGAGCGCCCTGAGCACCGGGCTGAGTCCCACGAGGAGGCCGAGCACGATGCCGAGGACGATCGCGACGGCGAGCCCGGAGAGGAGCCGCAGGATGCTCGGCAGCACGTCGGAGACGAGCCGGTCCCCGAACCATGTGGCCGGGAACTTCTCGATCAGGGTGGCCGGGGTCGGGACGAAGAAGTTCGGGGCCCCGGACGTCGCGGCCCACCACAGGGCGATGAGCAGGACCGGGAGCCCGATCCCATAGAGCAGGGTCTTGAGGGCCTTCATGCCGCGACCTCCCCGCGGATCGAGGGATGCCAGGACAGGACCCGCCGCTCGACCCAGCGGGCGGCGAGGTTGACCACGACGCCGAGCAGGCCCGTGGCGAGGATGAGGGCGTACATGCCGGAGATCGCGCCTCCGGACTGCGCGAGCGCGATCTCCCGGCCGAGGCCGGGCGAGCCGATGACGAGTTCGGCGGTGATCGCGAGGATCAGGGCCACCGAGGCCGCCAGGCGCACGCCGGTCATGAGGTACGGAAGCACGGTGGGAAACACGACGTCCCGCACGCGCTGCCACCAGGAGAAGCCGTAGCTCTTCGCCGTGTTCATCGCGACCGCGTCCACGTCCGCGACCCCGTAGAGCACCTGGATGAGGACCTGCCAGAAGCTCGCGTACACCACGAGCATGAGCGTGGACTCCATCTTGATCCCGAACAGGAGCACGGCAAGGGGGATGAGCCCGACGGACGGGATGGGGCGGAGGAACTCGATGGTCGAGTTGGTGGCGCGCCGCAGGAACGTGGACATCCCGATCAGGAGGCCGAGGGCGGTCGCGAGCGCGACGGCGATGGCGAGCCCGAGTGCCCACGCGGACATCGTGTCGCCCACCGCCTTCCAGAAGAGGGCCAGGCCGAGGTCCTGCGCGAGGGACGCGAGCACCTCCGAGGCGGGCGGGAGGTACTGCGCCTGGACGATCCCGAGCGCGGGAGCGAGCTCCCACACCCCGAGGAAGGCGAGGATGCCAACGAAGCCGAGGACCGGCGTCGTCCATCCCGCGCGCCGCCCCGGGCGCCCCTTCGAGCGCGCGGAGGCGCTCCGGGAGGCGCGCACGGAGCGGCGTGCAGCGGTCGTCTGCGTGCTCATCGCGGCAGCAGCTCGTCGAGGTTCACGGGCTTGTTGAGCGTGCCGTACTTCTGCGCGGAGTCTCCGAGCTTCTGCACGGCCGCCCGGTCGAACGCGCTGCGGTACAGCGGCAGGTTCATGGTGGCCCGGGTCGCGGCATCGATCTTCGTGTAGGTCCCCACGATGTCCCTGACCTCCTGCGGGTGGGCCTGGGCATACTCGAGCGACTTGTTCATGGCCCGGGTGAACTTGGCGACCAGCTCCGGCTTGTTCTTGGCGGTGTCCCCGCTCGTGAAGTAGCCGGCGATGTCCAGCTTCGGATCGAACTCGACGAAGTTGTTGCTCAGCACCCGGTCGCCCGCCTTGACCCCCGCCGTGCGGAACGGGTCGAGGATCCACGCGGCATCGACCACGCCCTTGTCCAGGGCCGCCTGGGCGTCCGGGAAGGCGACCTCGACGAACTGCACCTTCGAGGGGTCTCCGCCGGCCTTCTCGACCACCGACTTGATGGTCGTGTCCCCGATGTTGGCGAGGTTGTTGACCGAGACCTTCTTGCCGGCGAGGTCCTTCGCCGTCGTGATCGGGGAGTCGCCCTTGACGAGGACCGCGCCGAATTCCTTCGCGGGATCCCCGGTCGACGACGCGCCGTCCGCCACGAAGCGCATGTCCAGCCCCTTGTCCCGGGCGACCATGACCGAGATGAGGTTCGAGAACGCGAAGTCGTAGCTGCCGGACTGGACGCCCGGCACGATCGCGGAGCCGCCCGTGGCGGTCTGGATGTCGAGGTCGAGGCCCTCGTCGGTGAAGAAGCCCTTCGCCTTGCCGAGCCAGATCGGGGCCGTGTCGACGATCGGGATGACCCCGACGGTGATCTTCTGCGCCTGGCCCCCGCCAGCCGCGGCCGCCTGGGTGCCTCCGCTGGGCGAGCCGGAGCCGCACGCGGCCAGCGTGAGGATGGTCAGCGCTGCGGCAGCTGCCGTCGCGACGCGCTTGATCATGGTGTGTGCCTTTCAGGACCCGGGTGCGAGCCGGTCACTTGACGAGGATCGAGTCGACCGAGGGCTGCTTCGACACGAACTTGTACTTGAGCATGAGGTTGCCCAGGTCGGTGAGCTGCTGCTCGCGCAGGTCCGCGGACATCTGCTCCATGTTCAGCTTCTGGGCCGCGGCGGGGTCGATCTTGAGGAACGTGCCGGCAGCCGCCTTGAAGCCCTGCTGGTCCTTCTGGACGGCGTCGAGCGTGGTCTGCATGGCCTTCTGGAACTTCTGGACCGTCTCCGGGTTGGACTTCGCGAAGTTGCCGGAGGTGAAGGTCACCATGGTGGGCAGCCCCGGGATGGTGACCTGGTAGGGGTAGCCGACGAGACGGTAGTTGGGGTTGCTGAGCATCTTGGTCATGAACGGCTCCGGCACCCACGCGGCGTCGATGTTGCCGCGGTCCAGCTGTGCCTGGGCGTCCGGGAACGCGACCTCGCTGAACTTGATCGCCTTCGGGTCTGCGCCCTCCTTGGCCGCGGACTCCATGATGGTCAGGTCGCCCTGGGTGTTCACAGCGTTGACGGACACGGTCTTGCCGGCGAGGTCCTTCCACGTCTTGATCGGGGAGTCCTTCTTGACCACGACGCTCTCGATGTCGTTGCCGCTCGCGATCGAGTTGGAGAAGCCGGTCACGATCTTCATGTCGAGGCCCTTGTCCGTCGCGACGAGCACGGAGAGCGGGTTCCCGACGGCGAAGTCCATGCTGCCGGACGAGACGGCCGGGAGCATGGCGGCCCCGCCCTGCCCCGTCTGGAACTGCACGTCGAGGCCCTGCTTGGCGAAGTAGCCCTTGTCGATGCCGTACTGGACGGCGGACGAGGGGGCGATGCTCAGCACGCCCACGGTGACCTTGGTGAGCGAGCCTGAGGCGCCCTGCTGGGCGCCCCCGCCGCTGCCCGACGGCGACCCCGCGCCGCATCCGGTCAGTGCGACGGCGACAACGGCCGCTCCGGCGAGTGCCCTGGAAAGAGTCTTGAACATGACGTCTGCTCCTCGGCGCGGGGCGTCGAGTCCACGTCGACTCGGATGTGATGCACCCCACGTTCTGCATGCACCATATCTTCAACGATTGAACTAATCAACTATTGAATTGTGGGCCATCTTGTGGGTGCGGTCTCTCCCGCTACGCGGCGGCATCCCGGCGCCGGAACCCGACGACGGCGGCGGCGATGAGCACTGCCGCGGTCGCTGCCGCGATGCCCACGCTGGGCCAGTCGAGGCCGTTCACGAGGGGGTCGTGCCCCGAGTACTGGTAGAACGGCGAATACTTCTGGAGGGGTTTGAGCCAGTCGACGATCCCGCCGAGGCCGCTGACGGCGTAGGCCAGGACGGCGACCGCCACCGGGAGCCCCCGGCTCAGCCCGGGCCGGCCGGTGGCGGCGGACAGGGCCAGGCCGAGGGCGCCGAACACCAGGCTGAGGAGTCCCAGGTGGGCCATGGCGGCGAACACGCGCTCCGCGGGGAGGTCCATGCCCGTCCAGGCGCCCTCCCAGACGAGCGATGCCCCCATCACGACCACGAGGAAGGCCCGCGCCCACCGCCATCGCCGCCGCCTTCTCGAGCACGATCCGCGCCCCGCCCGATCGGAGCGGCGAGCAGGAACTCGAGCGTGTGGTGCTCCTCCTCGCCCGCGATGGCCGCGACCCCGGTGCCGATAGCGTAGAGCAGGACCGCGATCGGCCCCATGAAGGACAGCAGCTCGATCTTGATGTACCCGACCGGGGTGGACATGTCCGCCCCCGACATCGCGAACAGGCTCCGCAGCGTCTCGGGCATCTGGTCGAGGAACGCATTCATGGACGGCTGGTCCCGGATGCTGGGCCAGATCGCCACGTACATGGCCACGATCAGCACCAGCGCCACGGCCCAGCCGAGGAGTGCCCTCGCCTGGTCACGCAACGTCTTGAGCAGCACGCTCGTCAGCATGGTCCTCTCCCGAGTAGTAGGCCAGGAACATCTCGTCGAGCTCCGCCTCGGCGCACTCGAAGTCCACGACCGCGCGGCTGCTGACCCTCTTGAGCAGGGCGTCGAGGGCGGACTGCGGGGCGCTGCAGGTCATCGTCGACCCGCGGACCGAGAGGTCCCGCACCCCGGGGATGCCCTCGAACTCCTCCGCCCGCACCCCGTCCGCGAACGAGGCACGCACGTGGTGCAGCGACTTCCCGCTGAGGTCGGCGAGCCGCTCCACCGCGACCAGCCGGCCTTCCCGCACGACGCCGATGCGGTCGGCGACGCGCTGGACGTCGCCGAGGATGTGGGAGGAGAGGAGTACGGCGCCGCCTCCCCGGGTGTGCTCGCGCAGCAGCGCGTGGAACTCCCGCTGGACGAGGGGGTCGAGCCCACTCGTCGGCTCGTCGAGGACGAGCAGGCGCGGCTCGGACATGAGCGCGAGCACCACGGCCAGCTTCTGGCGGTTGCCGCGCGAGAGGGTGCGGACGCGCCGCGAGAGCTCGAGCCCGAGCCTCTCGGCCACGGCCTGCGCCCGGGGCCGGTCGGCCCGGCCCCGGAGATGGCCGAGGTAGTCGATGTGTTCGAGCCCCGTGAGCCGCGGATAGAGGGCAGGCTCCCCCGGGACATACCCGACCACGCGGTGGACGGCCACCGCCTGCCGCCACGTGTCGAGGCCGTACACGCGGGCGGAGCCGGCCGTGGGCCGCAGCATGCCCACGAGCATCCTCATGGTGGTGGTCTTCCCGGCCCCGTTCGGCCCCAGGTACCCGAAGACCTCCCCCGGCTCGATCGCGAAGCTCACCGCGTCGAGCGCCGTGGTCCTGTGGAACCGCTTGGTGAGGCCGTCGAGCATCACCGGCGGGCCGTCCATGTGCATGCGGCCAGTATCGGGGCGGCTGCGGTGTGCGCGTAGGGCCGAAGGGCGCTGGTGCGGGGGCCGGGGGCTGCGCGGGCGGGTGGTGCTGTGCCGTCCCCGTGTTAAATGCGGGAGCCCCCCAACGGTGGGTTGGGGGGCTCGACCG
>NZ_BAAGSN010000002.1:0-128713 GCF_054782415.1 Sinomonas soli
GGGGCGAGCGAGCAGGAGCGTCGGCTGGTGCGGCTGCGGTTCGTGGAGGAGATGAGCCAGTCGGAAATCGCTGCGGAGCTGGGGGTGTCGCAGATGCAGGTCTCGCGCCTGCTGCGCCGGCTCCTGGACCGCATGCGCCGCAAGATGGCCGCCTGACCCCCGACCAACCCGAGAACAGCACGAGAACTATCGACGCCCGCCCGACGGGCCCCGCACCGGGGCTGACTGGCGGCTCCCACCGGGCGCTGGACCCCACACAGCGGGGCAGCCCACCGGACCACAGCACCCCGGGACAGCTGGGCCGAACAGGCCTGCGTTATCGCGGGGTTACCGCGGCGGGGCGAGTGTTTCATCCTGCGCGAACCGGGAAACTGAGCGGCATGAACACTCTTCTGGTGATCGTGGGCATCATCGCCATCATCCTGCTGTTCGTCGGCGGGTTCGTGAAGGCGGTCAACTTCCTGCTCTGGGTGGGCATCATCCTGCTCATCCTGGCGCTCATCGGGTACATCCTCGGCCGTTCGCGGAGCGGCAGGCGCTAGCCCAGACGTCAGGCCGCACCCTCTCTTCCGGCGTGGGTGCGCCCGAACACCGCGCCCGCCTCTGCCGCGAGGGCGGCCGGGCCGCCTAGCATGGCCCCATGGCCGCCTACACGATCTCCCGCAGCGCCTTCATCCCCGCCCCGCCCGAGGAGGTCTACCCGCACGTGGTGGACTTCCACAAGTGGGCGGACTGGTCGCCGTGGGAGGCGCTCGATCCGGCGATGGAACGGACCTTCAGCGGTCCGGCTGCCGGGACCGGCGCCCAGTACTCCTGGCGCGGGAACCGCCGGGCGGGTGCCGGCTCCCTGCAGATCCTCGAGGCCGAGGAGCCCAGGAGCATCCGGCTCCGGCTCGTGTTCGTCAAGCCGTTCAAGGCCGTCAATCCCACCGGCTTCACGTTCGAGCCGGACCGCGGGGGGACCCGGGTGACCTGGGTGATGAAGGGCGAGAACAAGGGCATCTCTGGCGTGTTCGCGAAGCTCGTGAACCTCGACAGCATGGTGGGCAAGGACTTCGAGAAGGGTCTGGCGAACCTCGCCCACGTGGTGGCAGCGAGCCGGTGAGCCCGGCTACGGCAGCCTCGACGGACGCAGGACCCGCGCCGCTCCCGCGGCCGAGGCATCAAGCTCCACCGGGCTGAGCAGCACCGCGGGACCGCGGCGGAGCGTCCCGCCGGTGACCGGGCGGCACCGGAGTCCGCCGCGTCCGCGCATCGCAGCGTGGGCCCCCGGGGCCAGCACCCGGTCCATCCAGGCGCAGGGGTGGGCCTGGCGGCCGGCATGGAGCCGCACCGCGGCCTCGCCCTGGCAGAGCGAGAAGGAGCTGCCCACGAGGGGCGGCAGCTCCGCCCCGCGCAGGACCACATTCCGGCGCGTGAGGAGCGGATCGAACGGCGCCACGCCGAGTTCGGCGGCCATCGCCTCGAGCCCCTCGACGGCCAGTACGGTCAGGGCAGCGTCCAGGTGTGCGGCCTTGCCGAAGAACCGGTCTCCCACGATCCCCTTGCCGGCCACAACGTCGATGGCGTCCGCATCCTCCGACGGCACCGCGGCAGCGCCGTCGTGCGCCCTGCCGAAGTAGGCATGCGCAGGCGAGACGAGGAGGTGGAGCACCTCGACCTCGTACGCGTTGTCCATGGCCTCCACGGTACCGGAGGGCGGCGGGCGCCCTCAGTCCTCGTCGGGCCCCTCCGCCGCGTCTTCGGAATGGGCGCGGATCCCGCCGCCCTCGAGTTCGGTGTCACCCTCGGCCGGCGCCTCGGTATGCACGCGCTCGTCGTCGTCAGGCTCGAATCCAGCCATGTCGTCCGCCTCGGTTCGCGAAGGGGGCCTGCCCCGCGGGCGGCGGGAACGCCACCGGCCCCACGCTTCCAGCGTAGGTCCGCCGGGCCGAGATGGCGAAGGGTTCCGCCGCTACTTGAGGCTCAGCACATCGGCCATCGGCCGGCCGTTGACGAACACCTCAGCCCGCTTCGCCCCTGCCGCGGCCATGGCCGTGAGGTTGATCTGTGCCTCGGCCCGCGGGATGTCGCACACGCCGCCCAGGAAGAACGAGCCGGAGAGGTAGACCGTGATGGTCGTGCCGTCGAAGGATCCTCCCAGGTACTTCAGCGTCGACTGGTAGAGCACGTTGACGAGCCCGGACTCGCCGATCTCGCGGCTGCGGTTGGCGAACAGCCGCGTCAGGCTCGGCCCGACCTGGTCCCGGAAGGTCACCGGCTCGGTATAGGTGGCCACGGCGGAGTCGCCGCATCCGACCTTCGGGCCGGACACGCCGCCGTCCTCGATGGCGATGTAGTAGAGGGTCAGCGGGGCCGTCTGCTCGGGCAGCTGCCCTTCGGCCGCCGGCGCCGAGGAGGCCGGGGGTGCCGGTGCCGCGGTGGGCTGCGTCGGGGCGCCCGGCGAGGTGGTCTGCGCCGGGGGCGAGGCAGAGGAGGACGACGGCGCGGGGGTGCCGCTCGCCGTCGTGCCCGCCGAGGCGGTGGACGCAGGCGCGCTGCTCGCCGTCGCGCTCGGGGAGGGCGACGACGGGGACGGCGCCGGCGACGGCGGCCCGAAGCAGGCTGCGAGGGTGAGCACCGCCGCGAGGGCGGCGGCGCCCAGGACCGGTCGGATGGGCTTCATGGCATCCTCCTCGTGGGTTCGGCTGGTCAGCGTGGGGCGGTGAGGTCCACCCGCTCGAGGTGCTCCGGGACTCTGGCACGCCAGCCGAGCTCGTGCTGGATCCGCCGGCGCAGGGTGTCCGAGGCCCCGATCTCCCCGTGGGTCACGTAGACCATCCGCGGCGGCCGCGGGCAGGTCCGCATCCACTGCAGGATGGCGTCGGCATCCGCGTGCGCGGAGAGGTTGTCGAGGCTGACCACCTCGGCGCGGACCGGGACGTCGCGACCGTAGATGCGCAGGCTTGTGGCCCCGTCGAGGAGCAGGGCGCCGCGGGTGCCCCCGGCCTGGTAGCCGCTGAGGACGATCGCGTTGCGTGGATCCGGGCCATAGGCCTCGACGTGGTGCAGCACCCGGCCGCCCGTGAGCATGCCGGACGCGGAGATGACGACCATCGGGCCGCCGCGCAGGTTCAGCAGCCGCGATTCGTCCGGGTCGCGCACCATCGTCGGCAGGGCGTACATCTCGCGGAACTCCCGCTCGCTGATCCGGTGCTCCTCGGGGTACCTCCGGTAGAGCTCCGTGGCGTCCACCGCCATGGGGCTGTTGAGGTAGACCGGGATGTCCGGGATCCGGTCCCGCCGGCGCAGGCGGGCGAGGTGCAGCATGAGGGTCTCGGCGCGGCCCACCGCGAAGGCCGCGATGACCACCACCCCATTGCGCTTCGCCACCCGGCGCACCACGTCGCCGAGGGCCTCGGTCGGGTCATCGCGGGGGTGGGCGCGGTCGCCGTAGGTGGACTCCGTGACGAGGACGTCCGTGGGCTCCAAGGGCGCGGGCGGGTTCATGAGCGGATCGTCCTCGCGCCCCAGATCGCCCGTGAAGTGCACGGTGGCCCCGGAGGCCCTGCCGTCGTCGAGGCGGAAGCGGACCTGGGCGGCGCCGAGGATGTGCCCGGCTGGGACGAAGCGCGCCTCGATCCCCGCCCCGAGGTCCAGCGGCTCGCGGAACGGCTGGGGGCTGAAGCTCCCGAGGGACTCGACGGCGTCCCGTGCGGTGTAGAGGGGCTGCGGCATGCTGTGCCGCGACGACCCGCGGGCCCGGGCGGTCTCGGCCTCCTCCTCCTGGAGGTGGCCGCTGTCCGGCAGCAGGAGCGTGCACAGGTCCGTGGTGCCCGGGGTCGCGTAGACGGGGCCGCGGAACCCGCGCTTGACGAGCGCCGGGATGTAGCCCGAGTGGTCGAGGTGGGCGTGGGTCAGGACCACGGCGTCGATCGCCTCGGGCCGCACCGGCAGCGGGGCCCGGTTGCGCTCGCGCAGCTTCTTGTACCCCTGGAAGAGCCCGCAGTCCACGAGGATCCGCCGGCCCCCGTGCTCGAGGAGGTAGCGGGAGCCGGTGACCGAGTCGGTGGCGCCGAAGAAGCTCAGGTGAGTCCCGCCGTCGTGCCCCATGGCGGAAGCGTAGGAGGGCCGGGGCGCGGCGGCTACGGGCTTTGTGCCCCCCTTGAGACTTCTGAGGGTCATGTTTTGGAAGTCACCTGATGTGACCTCCAGAACATGACCCTCAGAAGCTGACTCCCAGACGGGGGCGGGATCAGCGAGCGGCGGGATCAGCGGGCGGCGGCCTCGGCGAGCTCCGCCGGGGCGGGGGCCCCAGCCGTCTCGGCAAGGGCGGCAACGACCTTGGCGATGCCCTCGACGACCTCGGCATCGTCCTTGGGCTCGACCTCGGCGAAGCGCGAGTAGGATGCGCCGATCGCGAGCGTGGCATCCTCGACGACCTCGGCACCGGCGACCTTGAGCGACTTGCGCACGTCGTCATGCGCCCAGATGCCGCCGTACTGGCCGGCTGAGGTGCCAATCACGGCGGCCTTCGTGCCGGTCGCGGAGGAGGCGCCGAAGGGCCGGGAGATCCAGTCGATCGCGTTGTTGAGGATGGCCGGCATGGTGCCGTTGTACTCGGGGGTGACGAAGAGGAGGCCGTCTGCGGCGGCGACGGCGGCGCGGAGCTCGGCGGCCTTGGCGGGGACCTTGCCCTCGACGTCGAGGTCCTCGTTGTAGAAGGGGATCTCCTCGAGGCCCTCGAACGTGGTCACGGCGGTGCCCTCCGGGGCGGACGCGGCCGCAACCTGGGCGAACTTGCTGTTGACGGACTCGGTGCGGAGGCTGCCGACGAGGGTGAGGATCTCTGCCATGGGGGCTCCTTGGGGTAGTGCGGTCCCCGCGGGGGCGGGGCATCTGTGATGCGTCAACTACCTTGTCGCCCCGTGCATTCCACGATCCGGGGTGCGCTTCGCCACACTCCCTCCCGCGGACGCCGCACGACGGCGGGCCGGCCCCCCCAAGGTGACCGGCCCGGCGTCGTGCGTCGGTTCCGCCCGGCTGCCGGGCGGTGCGGCGATTCGCTAGGCGGCGACGGCCTCGCGCCAGTCGGCGACCAGCGGCAGGCCCAGCGCCTCGGACACCGAGCGGTGCGTGACCTGGCCCGCGGCGACGTTGAGCCCGCCGGCGAGGACCGCGTCCTTCTCGAGGGCACCCTTCACGCCGAGGTCGGCGAGCAGGATCCCGTACCGGAGCGTCACGTTGGTGAGCGCGTAGGTCGAGGTGTTCGGCACCGCGCCGGGCATGTTGGCCACGCAGTAGAAGATCGAGTTGTGGACGCGGAACGTCGGGTCCTGATGCGTGGTCGGGTGCGAGTCCTCGAAGCAGCCGCCCTGGTCGATCGCGATGTCCACGAGCACGCTGCCGGGCTTCATCCGGGCCACCAGCTCGTTGGGCACCAGCTTGGGGGCCTTCGCCCCCGGGATCAGGACCGAGCCGACCACGAGGTCTGCCTCGACGAGGGACTTCTCGATCTCGTACTTGTTCGACGCGACCGTCTTCAGCCGCCCGCCGTAGAGGGCGTCCAGCTCGGTGAGGCGCGCGATGTTGATGTCCAGGATGGTCACATCGGCGCCGAGGCCCATCGCGACGACCGCGGCGTTGGTGCCGGCCACGCCGGCGCCCAGGACCACGACCTTCGCCGGGCGCACGCCCGGGACGCCGCCGAGGAGGATGCCCTTCCCGCCGGTCGGGGCGGTGAGGGCCTGCGCGCCCACCTGGACCGAGAGGCGCCCGGCGACCTCGGACATGGGGGCGAGCAGCGGCAGGCTGCGGCCGTCCTGGACCGTCTCGTAGGCGATCGCGGTGACGCCGGCGTCGAGCAGGGCGCGGGTGAGCTCCGGCTCGGCAGCGAGGTGGAGGTAGGTGAAGAGGATCAGGCCCTTGCGGAAGTGGTGGTACTCCGAGGCGATCGGCTCCTTGACCTTCATGACCATGTCGGCGCGCGCCCAGACGTCCGCGGCGTCCGTGACGAGCTCGGCGCCGGCCACGTGGTATTCGTCGTCGGTGATGCCGGAGGCCACGCCGGCGCCGCGCTCGATCAGTACCGTGTGGCCGTGCGACGCGAACTCGTGCACGCCCGCAGCCGTGATGGCCACGCGGAACTCGTTGTTCTTGATCTCCTTGGGGACTCCGATGATCACTTTCGTCTCCATTGTGTTCGGCGGGGCCGGTGGGCCCTCTGGGTTCCCCGCTGGCGGGGAGCTTTCGGTGGTGTCTCCAGCGTAGGCCCGGTTGTGAGGCGCATTACATGGGACCGGAGGCTGCCGCGGGTGCAAACCGCGTCATTCCGGGGATTTCGTCTGCTGGTGTTCTACAGATGTCGCAGTATGGGGCGTCAGTTGTCTCCGCGTGGTTCACGCGGGGACGTATGCTGTGGCGTATGCGGCACGGCGTCGAAGATCTGGTGGAAGCGGCGGCGGCCAAGCTGGGCCGGGGGCTCAGCGTCGAGGACCTCGACGGGCTGCTGATCGCCTACTCGTCCAACCAGGCGCAGGCCGACCCCGTGCGCGTGAACTTCCTGCTCTCCAAGCGGCTCCCGCCCGATGTGCAGGCGTGGCAGCTCTCGCACGGGATCGCCACCGCGGTGCGCCCGGTCACCGTCCCGGCCAACGCCGAGCTCGGCATGTACGGGCGGGTGTGCGTCCCGCTGCTCGTGCGCGGGTTCCGGGTCGGCTACCTGTGGGTGCAGCAGGCTGCCGACGAGGAGAGCTCCGCGGACGTCCTCGCTGCGCTGCCCGGCATCCGCCTCGAGCTGGACCTCATCGGCCAGCTCCTCCTGGAGTCCAACACCGCCGAGTCCGAACACCGCCGGCGGCGGGAGGCCGAGTTCCTCGCCGCTGCGGCCGGGGACAAGTCCGCGCTCGCGGCGATCGCCGGGTGGCGCGAGGTGCACGGGCACGCCCCGTGGCAGGTCGTGGTGCTGCTGGACCCCGACGGCGTCACCCCGCGGGACCCCCAGGCGGCGGTCGTGGCCACGAGCACCGCGGCGATGCAGGCGACCGCTGGCATCGACCCCGCCCTCTTCACCGCCGGGACCGAGACGCATGCCGTGGCCCTCTTCGCCGGGACCACCGCGCGCGCGAGCCATGCGGCCGTCCTGACCCATTACGAGCGGGAGCTCGCCAAGCGCTCGGGCCGCCCCGCCGGCCGCGTGCTCGTGGGGATCTCCGAGCCCTTCTCGGCGCTGCGGGACCTGGGCGCGGCGTACAGCCAGGCCAAGGTCGCGGCGCAGGCCGCGGCGGTCGACCCCGAGCTGGGGGAGCTGGTCGACGTGCGCTCCGTGGGCGCCTACCAGCTGATGGGGGCCCTCGCGGCCGAGCCGACGAGTGTGTTCTTCGCCGCACTCGAGGCCGAGGACCGCAACGGCGAGCTCCTGCCGGTGCTCGAGATGCTCTACGACTCCGACGGCGCCGTCCAGGCCGTGGCCGACAGGCTCCACGTGCACCGCTCCACGGTGTACCACCGGCTCGCACGCGTGCGGAAGGTGATCCGCGCAGAGCCGCTCTCCGGGCGCGTGCGGCAGGAGCTCCACCTGGCGATCAAGGCCAGGCGCTGGGCGGGCCGCCCCCGGATCTGAGGTGCTCCCTCCGTTGAGGGGTCATGTCCCTAGATTGAGGGGTCAGCTCCCTGTGCACCCTTCTTCTGCGCCGAGACCCAGGCGAGCACGTCCTCGCGGCGGATGCGCCGGTGCGTGCCCCGGTACTGGACAGGCCACGTCCCGGCATCGGTCAGCTTGCGCACGTACGAATGGCTGATGCCCGCGAGCTCGGCGGCCTGCGCGACGGTCAGGACCTCCTCCGCGCTGGTGACGGTGACTGCCTCGCCGCGGGCCAGACGGGCGAGCAGATCCCGGACGGCCTCGTCGACAGCACCCGAGAGCCGGTGTGCCGTCCCGTCGACGAACAGGGAGACGTCCTTGGCCGCGAGCGCCCTGCCGAGGGCTTCCGCTTCCGCCGGCTCGGGTGCGGGCGTGGTGCGCGGGGCGTAGCGGCTCATGCGCCCAGCGTAGCGGGGGTCCGGGCAGCTGGGCGGGGGACCCGCGCGGCGGCTGGGGGCAGCAGCCGATGCGGGCCGCTCCGGGCGCCACCGCCTGGGCTGCTGCCTTAACCACGACGGCGGGTGGCCGGCTCGTGTGAGCCGGCCACCCGCCGTCGTGCGTACCCGTAACCCGGAAAGTGCGACGAGATGCGTACCAGAAAGCGCGATAACGCGACGAGATGTGTACCCGAAACGGAGCCGGGGGGCTAGGCGTTGACCTTGGCCTCTTCGCGCAGGGTCTCCTGGTGGTTCGCGATCCGGGCCTGGTGGACCGGGGACTTCTTCACGAACTGCCACGCGACGAACAGGACCACGAACCAGATCGGCGTCACGCACAGGGCCATGAGCGTGTCCAGCTGGGTGGTCAGCGCCCACACGAGGAAGGCGAAGAAGGCGTACACGACCCAGACCATCGCGCGGCCGCCGGGCATCTTGTACTTCGAGGCCGCGTGGAGCTCGGGGCGGCGCTTGAGGAACACGAGGTAGCTGGCGAGGATGATCGACCAGACGAACATGAAGCACACGGCGGAGACCGTGGTGACCATGTCGAAGGCCGCGCCGATGCTCTTGCCCGAGTAGAGCAGCACGACGCCGGAGAGCAGCAGCACGCACGAGAGGAACAGCGCGTTCTGCGGGACCTTGCGGGAGGAGAGCTTGCCGAAGGCCTTCGGGGCGTCGCCCTCGATCGCCAGGCCGAACACCATCCGCGAGGTCGAGTAGATGCCCGAGTTGGCGCTCGACATGGCGGAGGTGAGGACCACGAGGTTGACCAGGGTCGCCGCCGCGCCGAGCCCGGCGAGGGAGAACATCCCGATGAACGGCGAGTGGCCCGCCTTGAACTCCATCCACGGCGTGACGGACATGAGGATCACGAGGGCGCCCACGTAGAACAGGCCGACGCGGACGGGGATCGCGTTGATGGCGCGGGGCAGGTTGTGCTCCGGGCTCTTCGTCTCGGCGGCGGCGGTGCCCACCAGCTCGATGCCCACGAACGCGAACACCGCGATCTGGAAGCCCGCCACGAAGCCCATGAACTCCTTGGGGAAGAACCCGCCGAACTGCCACAGGTTCGCGAACGAGGCAGTGCCGGCGTTCGAGGAGAAGCCGGTGAAGATCATGTACAGGCCGGTGATGATGAGGGCCAGGATCGCCACGATCTTGATGAGGGCGAACCAGAACTCGACCTCGCCGAACGCCTTCACGGTGGGCAGGTTGAGGGCCAGCAGGATCAGGATCGTGGCGATGCCGGGGATCCACAGCGGGATGCCGGGCCAGAGCTCGTTAGAGTAGCCGGCGATTGCCACGACGTCCGCGACGCCCGTGACGACCCAGCAGAACCAGTAGGTCCAGCCGGTGAAGAAGCCGGCCCACGGGCCCAGGAGGTCCCCGGCGAAGTCGGAGAAGGACTTGTAGTTGAGGTTGCTCAGCAGCAGCTCGCCCATGGCGCGCATCACGAAGAAGAGCATGAAGCCGATGATCATGTAGACGAAGATCACCGAGGGGCCGGCAACGGAGATCGTCTTGCCGGAACCCATGAACAGGCCGGTGCCGATGGCGCCGCCGATGGCCAGGAGCTGGATGTGGCGGTTGGACAGGCCGCGGGAGAGGTGCGGCTCCTCGATGTGGCTCGACGCTGAGCCCGAGGGATTGGGCGTTGTCATAATGCGCAGACCTTCGCAGTAATGGCTTCAAATGTGACCCCTGCAACAGGGCCTTTCCAGCCTACCGCGCACCAGATGTGGTCCTGACCATACACAGTGTCTGGATGATCACATCAGATATGCGACAGATGTCGCGTCACCGGGCATGGGTGCAGAGATCTCTCGTTTTGTCCAGTCAAACTCCTGGGCCCTAAGATCCTGTCGTTCCACCGTTTCGCCAGGAGATCCCATGTTTCACGGCAACCACGCCCACCGGTCGCTGACCGTCCGCGTCGACTCTGCGCGCGAGCTCGATTCCGCGCTCAGCAGCGCCATCGGCACGCTGCAGCAGCACGCGGTCGCCAATCCGTGCTGCGGCATCCTCGTCACCCGCGAGGGGGCGGGGGAGTACCGGGTCGCCCTCGACGAGAGCGTCCCCTTCGGCGTCACGCAGCAGCGCTGCGCCTGACCGGCGCCTGACCGCCCCCGCGGCGGCACTCTGGCGTACGACGCCGAGTGGCCGCCCCCCGCGGTCCGGTCGACTAGCCCTTGGCCCCCTTCGAGGCGCCCTTCGCGGGACGGACGAACAGCGTCTCCGCCTGCTCGAGGGACATCCCGTTGGTCTCGGGGACCTTCGCGAGCACGAACACGAACGAGAGCACCGCGAACGCGGCATACATCCCGTACGTGAGGGTCAGCGACCAGGCCGCCATCGGCGGGAACGAGACCGTGATCAGGAAGTTCGCGATCCACTGCGCCGCGGCCGCGATGCCCAGCCCCCGCGCGCGGATGGAGGGCGGGAAGATCTCGCCGAGCAGGACCCACACGACCGGGCCCCATGAGGCGCCGAAGCAGACCACGAAGACGTTCGCCGCGACGAGTGCGACCGGGCCCCACACGCCGCTGAGGGACGGCTCGCCGTTCACGAGCGTGGCGGTGGAGAACGCCACCGCCATGGCGGCCAGCGACACGGCCATGCCCGCCGAGCCCACGAGCAGGATCGGCTTGCGGCCGACCCGGTCCACGAGTGCAATGGCGATGAGCGTGACGAGGACGTTGGTCACCGAGGTGATGACGGAGATCTGGAGCGAGAACTGCTCGCCGAAGCCGACCGACTTCCACAGGGTGGTCGAGTAGTAGAAGATCACGTTGATGCCCACGAACTGCTGGAACACGGACAGTGCGATGCCGATCCACAGGACGGGCTTGAGGCCGAGCGCGCTGCCGCGGAGGGCGCCCTTGCGCTCGGAGAGCTTGTCCGCCTCGATCGCCTCGTGGATCTCCTTGAGCGCCCGGTCGATGCTCTCGTAGGGCGCCGTGGTCTCGAAGATCCGGCGCGCGCCGGCCTCGTCCCCCTTCAGGACCAGGAAGCGCGGCGACTCGGGGAGCGTGAAGGCGATCCACCCGTACACGGCCGCGGGGATCGCGCCGGCGATGAACATCCAGCGCCACGCCTCCATGCCGAAGAACAGGGCGTGGCTCGCGCCGCCGGCGATCGAGGCCAGCGCCGCGTCGCTGAGGAGCGCGGCGAAGATGCCCAGGGTGATGGCGAGCTGCTGGAACGACGCGAGGCGGCCGCGGATCCTGCGCGGGGAGATCTCTGCGATGTACGCAGGGGCGACCACGGAGGCGAGGCCGATTCCGAGCCCGCCCACGAGCCTCCACAGGATGAGGTCCCACAGGCCCACGGCGAGCCCTGCCCCGATGGCGCTCACCAGGAACAGCAGGGCGCCGAGCTTCATCGCGGGGATGCGGCCGTAGCGGTCGGCGAGGGCCCCGGCGAGCCACGCGCCGATGGCGCACCCGATGAGGGCGATCGCGACGGCGAGCCCGGTCACGGCGTGGGAGAGGCCGAAGGCGCCCTGGATCGAGTCGACGGCTCCGTTGACCACCGAGGAGTCGAATCCGAAGAGGAACCCGCCCACGGCCGCCGCGATGGCCAGGCCGGCGACCTTCGCCGCGGACTTCCTCTGCGGGGGCTGGGGGTCGTCCGGGGTTCTGGCTGGGTTGTTCGCCACGGTGGCTCCTGCTTCTGTGTCGGATGAGGAATGGCCCCCGGCGCCGGTGGGCCCCGCGAGCGCCCGCCTAGTCTGGCACCGTCCGGCCGCTGTTCCCAAGGCCGACGCGCCAGCTCAGCCCGCTGCCGCCGTGATGCTCATCATCCTCCGGCCCCGTCGCCGCCGTCCACCGCCTCGCGCATCGCGGCGAGCAGGGAGGCGAACCGCGCGGTGGCCGGAAGGTCCTCGAGCAGGACCGCGGCGCCGTCGGGCCCCGTGAGCGGGATGCACCAGTTGGGGTACTCGCGGTGCGTGCCGGGCTGGTTCTGGGTGCGGCGGTCCCCGACCGCATCGACGAGCGCGACGCCGAGCAGGCTCGACGGCGCGAGCGCCGTGAGCTCGTAGAGCGCCTCGATGATGTGCTGCTCGTCGGCGCCGCCCTCGGCCCCGTCCGCGGGCGGAGCGGGCAGGAGCCCGCGATCGCGGGCGAGGTCCAGGACGCCGGCGATCTCGGCGCTGGCCGCCTCGAGCTCCTCCTCGACGGGCCGCTCGAGCAGGCCGAGGGACTCGCGCAGCCGCACGTGCTCGCCCGCGAGGTAGCCCGCGGTCGGCGGGAGGTCGTGGGTGTTCACGCTCGTGAGGCACGCCTGCCGGTACCTCTCCGGCGGAAGGGGGACGCCGGCCTCGCGCTCGAACCACAGGATCGAGGTGCCGAACACGCCCCGCTCGGCGAGGTAGTCCCGCACCCACGGCTCGAAGACGCCGAGGTCCTCGCCGATCACGATCGCGCCCGCCCGCTGGGCCTCGAGCGCGAGGATGCCCACGAGGGCCTCGTGGTCGTAGTGCACGTACGTGCCCTCGGCGGGGGAGGAGGAGCCCTCGGGGATCCACCAGAGCCGGAACAGGCCCAGGATGTGGTCCACGCGGATGCCGCCGGCGTGCCGGAGGATGGTGCGGAGCATGTCCCGGTACGCCGCGTAGCCCGACTCGGCGAGCCGGGTGGGGTGCCACGGCGGCTGGCTCCAGTTCTGCCCCTGCTGGTTGAACACGTCCGGCGGGGCCCCCACCGAGACGCCGCCGGCGAGGACGTCGGAGAGCGTCCACGCGTCCGCGCCGTCCGGGCGCACGCCCACGGCGAGGTCGTGGAGCAGCCCGATCTCCATGCCCGCCGCGAGCGCGGTGCTCTGGGCGGCCTCGAGCTGCTCGTCGCAGACCCACTGGAGCCAGCGGTAGAACTCGATCCGGTCGGCGTATTCCTCGCGCAGGCCGGCGGCCTCCTGGGGCGTGGGGAGCGCCGGAGCCGGGGACGCGCCGTCGTCCGCCGCCGCGGTGGCGCGGCCCTCGGCCAGCGCGGACCACAGCGCGAAGTCGGCGAGGCCCTGCCCGGCGCCCGCGCAGAACCGGGTGTAGGCCTGCTCGCGGGCGGGGCTGCGGGGCACGCGCCACACCAGGTCGAGGGCGGCGAGCTTCGCGGCGTAGGTGGCATCGCGGTCGAGCAGCGCGGCGGAGCCGTTGGCCGACCGCGGGCCCTGGGCGAGCTCCTCGATGCGGGCGCGGTCCTCCGGGGCGAGGTAGCCGTACTCGGGGATGGCCTCGACACGCGCGTACAGCGGGTTCACGAAGCGCCGCGTCGAGGGCAGGTACGGGGAGTCCTCGAGGGGCGGCACCGGCGCCGACGCGTGCAGGGGGTTGACGAGCACGAAGCTCGCGCCCTGCCCGGCGCCCACGGCGGCGAGGTCGGCGAGGTCGGCGAAGTCGCCGATGCCCCACGAGCGCCGGGACCGCACGGAGTAGAGCTGGGCCATGAGCCCCCACCGCTGGCGGTCCGAGAGCCGGGCCGTGGTGGCGAGCCGGTCCGGAGTGACCACGAGGGTCGCCTCGGCGCTCCGGTCCTCGTTGCGGGCATGGAGGGTGTGCCACCCGAGGGGGAGGTCCGGAGGGAGGAGGAAGGAGGCGCGGCCCATCAGGACACCGTCGACCCTGCGCGGCTCGGCCCAGTTCTCGGCCTGCTCCGCCGCGTACTCCGTGCCGTCCTCGGCCGTGACCCACACGCTGACGGCGCTGCCGTGCGGGACGTGCGCGTCGACGGTCGCGCCGGCGCCCTGGCGGACCACGGCGACGGGCGGCAGCAGCCGGCGCCAGGGCGCGGCCTCCATCTCCTCGAGGGCCGCGCGCATCGCCTCCCCCGAGTCCGTCGGCACCCCGAGGGCGCCGAGCACCGCCCTGAGTGTCTCCGCCGAGACCTCCCGCCGGGTACCGTCCCAGCCCGCGTAGGAGGTCGCCACCTGGTGCCGTTCGGCCAGCTCGCGCAGGAGCCCCACTGCATCAGCCATGCCTTCACCCTATGCGTGCGGGGCGGCAGGGCAAGGGTGCCGGCCGCCCCGCGCGCGCCGGATGTCAGCCGACCGCGAAGACGTGCACGACGACGCGGTCCGGATACCGCTCGCCGGTGCCCACGAACAGGGTGCGGTTCACCCAGTCCCACTGCGGCGCCGAGGAGCGCAGGCGCGGGGCGCAGCGGAAGTAGATCTCGCCCGGGTCCACGGGCTCTCCGCGCGCGATCCGGCCCAGCGCCTCGGCGGAGCCGGAGCGGATCGCGGCGTTGTCCACGGAGATGATGGCGCCGTCCTCGGTCTCGACCGCGTAGCGGGCGTCGAGCTGGGAGAGCTCCGGGGTGTGGAGGATCTGGAAGTCTGCCCCACCCGGGAGCACGCGCCCGTTCAGGCGGGGGCCGGACACGGTGCCGCCGGTGATGGGGATGATCCGGCGGTGGCCCTCCGGCGTGGGGCCCACGTCGATCGGATCGCCGATGAGGACCGAGAGGGTCCCGGCGTGCACCAGGGCGGGCGGCTGCGGCATCTGCGTCATGGCTGGGACAGTACCCCTCTCACCCGAGGACCCCGAACGTGATCCGGCTCGGCGTGCCCGCGCCGAGGTGCACGCGCTGGTGGGCCACCGCCGTGTCCGAGGAGTCGAGCGCCCTCGCCCCGGTGTTGAGGTTCCTGTCCCACCGCGGATGGCAGCTCGAGGTGACCTGGACCCGGATCCGCTCGCCCGCGGCGAAGGTGCAGGCGGTGCTCCACAGGCTGATGGTGAACTCCTCGACCGCCCCCGGCGTGAGGGGACGCCGCGGCACCCCGGCGCGGAAGGCGCCGTCCTCCGCGCACGCGTCCCGCCAGGAGGCGCGCACGATCCCGTCCGCCACCGCCAGCGAGCGCCCGTCCTGGGTCACCCGGCACAGCCGCACCACGAAGTCGGTGTCGACGGCCGACGACGACGCGAACAGTCGCGCCGTCACCTCGCCGAAGACGGTGAGCGGCTCCGCGAGGGGGTCCGTGGTGAACGTGAGGACGTCCGCGCGGGCCTCGACCCGCGACTGCTCGGCAGGCCCAGGGAAGTCGGCCCCGAGGTGCATCGTGGCACCGCCGGTGGACGGGACGGGGTCGAGCGGGTCGTAGTCGTAGGCCACTGCCGCGTCCTCGCTCGGCCGGCCGGCGAGGGTCCCGTCGGCGCCGAGGAAGAGCTCGCGCTGCCCCCTCGGCTCGGGCAGCTCCTTGAAGCCACGCCACCGGTTCTCGCCGAGGACGTAGACAAGCACGGGCGGCATCTCCGGCTCGGGGCCGCCCGCGAGGACGTGGCGGAACCATCGGGCGTGGAGCGCGGAGAGGTCCCCGTAGGGGCCGAGTGCGGCAGCGGAGCCGCCCGGGAATGCGGCGTCCGGGAACAGCCCGGTGAAGCTTGCGTGGCTCCACGGGCCGAGGACCAGACGCGGCCGGGGCACGGCGGGATCTCGCCGGGAGGCCTCCAGCTGGAGGCGGTACTGGTCGAGCGTGTTCGGGAGGAAGATGTCGAACCAGCCGCCGATGTGGAGTGTGGCCAGCGGCACGGGCTCGGCCGCCGGCCAGTTCCATGCCTCCGACGCCTCGCCGCCGGGATCCCCGCCGGCCGAGGGGATGATGAACGACTGCATGAAGGTGCACGCGCCGGACTTGAGCTCGTTCAGGGGCAGGGTGCCGTACGCCGAGCCGTCGGCGAACGCTGCGTCCAGCTCCCGCCAGGCGGCGGTCTCGCGGTCCAGGCGGGCGGCGTCGTCGGCGAACTCGCGGCGGATCGTCTCGAGCGAGATGGAGCCGTGGCCCCAGCTCAGGCGTGAACCGAGCTCGAACGCACCGCCGCGGAAGAGGGCGCCGTGGTCCGCGTTGCCCGCGGCGCAGACGCCAGAGGCCAGCGCAGCGAGGCCCCGCGGGGTGCGCAGGGCGGCGCGCCACTGGGATTCGGCGAAGTACGAGCGGCCCCACATCCCGACCTTCCCCGAGGAGTACGGGAGGCGCGATGCCCAGGCGACCGTCTCGGCGCCGTCGTCCGCCTCCTGCCCGCTCGGGGAGAAGTCGCCGTCCGAGCCGAACCTGCCGCGTACGTCCTGGAGGACCACCACGAAGCCCTCCGCGGCAACGGTGGCGGGGTTGAAGTAGGCGGAGTTGACGGACAGGTCGCGCCCGTAGGGGGTGCGGGTCAGGAGGACGGGGAAGTGCTCGCCATCGGCGGCCGGCCGGTAGACCGTGGAGCGGAGGACGGCGCCGTCGCTGAGGGGGGTCTCGACGTCGTTCTCGACGAGGACGTTGTAGCCCATGCCTCAGGCCCCCGCCCGCGTGCCGAGCTCGTGGGTGTCCACCTTGTACGTCTCCCGCACCCACACCAGGGTCACGAGGGCAGAGAGGCAGCAGCAGATGGCCGTGAAGACCGCGACCGGGACCCAGCCGTCGGGGCCGGGCCGCACCACGGCGGCGGCGATCGTGGGCGCGAAGCCGGTGACGATCAGTCCGAGCTGCGAGGAGATTGCGGCGCCGGAATAGCGGATGCGGGTGGGGAACATCTCCGCGACGATCGCAGGGCCGAGCGGGTTCACCATGCCGTAGCCCACCACCATGACGAGGATCGAGGTGGCGAACACGAGCGGGACGTCCTTCTGCGAGATCGACCAGAAGAAGGCGAAGATCGCGGCCGCGCAGATCAGGTTGCCGGTGATGAAGACGGGCTTGCGGCCGATCCGGTCGGCGAGGATGCCGAACAGGGGCTGGGCGATGATGCCGAGGGCCGCCGTCACGATGGTGGTGGTGAGCATGACGCTGCTCGGGACGAAGTGGCCGTTCGTGGCGTAGGAGAGGCCGAAGGCCGAGACGATCGTGGACACGACGGCCCACACTCCGAAGAAGATGACCTTGATGACCGTGGGCCAGTAGTCGCGCAGCACGACCTTGAGGGGCAGCTCCCGCTCGGTCTCCCCGGCCTCCCGCACCTCCTCGAACACCTCGGCCTCGGGGATACGGCGGCGGATCACGAATCCGGCCACGGCGACCACGATGCTCGCGAGGAAGGGCAGGCGCCAGCCCCACGCGATGAGGTCCGCCTGCGGCATGAAGGAGACGGCGAGGAAGGCGAGCGAGGCGAGCATGATCCCCGCCGCGGCGCCGGTGTTGACCCAGCTGGCGAAGAACGCGCGTCGGCCGGCCGGGGCGTGCTCGAGGGAGAGCGTGACGGCGCCGACGGACTCCCCCGCGGCCGAGATGCCCTGGACCACGCGAAGGAGCACGAGCAGGACCGGGGCGGCGGCGCCGATCGCGGCGGTGGACGGGAGGCAGCCGATCAGGAAGGTCGCCAGGCCCATCGAGACGAGTGTGAAGACGAGCATCTGCTTGCGGCCGATCCGGTCGCCGAAGTGGCCGATGAAGGCCGCTGCGAGCGGGCGGACCACGTACCCGATGCCCAAGGTGGCCATCGAGAGGAACTGCCCGAGGAGCGGGTCGATCCCGGGGAAGAAGATCTTGTTGAAGATCAGGGCGGAGGCGGAGCCGTAGATGAAGAAGTCGTAGTACTCGAGCGTGCTTCCGGCGAAGCTCGCCACGGCGGCCTTGCGCGCGTGCTGCCCGGGGACTCGGGCGGCTACGGCGCTGGCGGGGGAGGTTGGTCCGGCGGTCATGCGGATCTCCTGGAGGACGACGGTGTCAAGGATGTGGTGCGCGTCACCTGAAAGCCAATCGTTGCGTTAAAACTTGCGAGCGTCAACAAAACTGCAAAGTTACTTCCCGGCTGCAAGGATGAGGGGGTGCGCTATGACGGACAGGGGCGGCCCGGCGCTGCCATCGTCGACTTCCCCCGGCCCCAACGAGGGGGCACCAGCCAGCACCTCCTCGTGACCATGCTGGGCGAGTTCTGGCGGCACACTGACCTGTGGCTCCCGGCCCGGGCGATCGTCCGGCTCGCCGAGGACGTAGGGCTGAGCCGGTCCGCCGTCACCACTGCGCTGAGCCGGCTCGCTGCCCGCGGGGTCCTGGAGAACGACGGCGCCGGGCGGGCCTCGCGGTACCGCTTCACTGCCGCGGCGCGCGCCCGGCTCGTCATCGGGACACGGGAGGTGGGCCAGTTCGGCGATCCAGGCCTGAGCTGGGACCGGAGGTGGACTGCCGTGGCCTTCTCGGTGCCCGAGTCCGCACGGGAGATCCGCGAAGCCTTCCGGGCCCGGCTGAAGTGGTTGGGGTTCGCCCCCGTCTACGGCGCCCTCTGGTTCTCGCCCAGAGAGCGGATGGCGCAGGTGCACGAGATCGCCGACGCGTACGGGGTCGAGGACTACATGGCGTTCCGTGTCGAGGACAGCGCGTTCGAGGGGCGCCGGCCCTCCATCGTCAACACTGCCGAACCACCCCGCAGGTACGCCGAGTTCGCCGACGCCAACCGCGTCCGCCTCGAGAGGCTGCGCGCGGGGGAGGCCAGTCCCGCCGAGGGGTTCCGTGTGCGCGTCGAGGTCCTGGACGAGTGGCGCGCCTTCCCGTGGGATGATCCGGGGATGCCCTACGAGCTCCTTCCGGACGACTGGCCGCTCCTGCGCGCGCGCGAGTCGTTCGTGGCGGTCTTCACGCAGACCGCGCCCCTCGCAGAGCGCCATGTCCGCGGCGTGCTCGGCGAGCTCGCGCCCGAAGCATTGGCCGGCGTCCTCGTTCCCACCGCCCCCTGACGGCTTGACCCACATACCCCTCGGGGGTATATTTGCAGTGCGCTGTCAGCGATGAATGCGGTCCGGGACAGCCCGCTACCGCCGATCGCCCCACAGCCCGAACTGACCTCAGATGCGGAAAGAACGGGTAGAACGGTGAACCAGCACGGCCACGAGCACCAGCGGGGCTCAACCCTGCAGCACGCCCACGAGGGGCACTCCCACGCCACGACGGCCCAGCTCCATGCGGGCCACGGCGACTCCCACACGATGCATACGCACGGCGAGCACGCCGGGCACTCGGTGGCGATGTTCCGCGACAGGTTCTGGCTCACCCTGGGACTGTCTGTCGTCGTCGTGTTCTTCAGCCCCATGTTCTGGCACCTCTTCGGCGCCATGCCGCCCATGTTCCCCGGCAGCGAGTGGATCGGCCCCGTGCTGGGCACGGTGATCTTCTTCTACGGCGGGATGCCCTTCCTCAAGGGCGGCCTCGGCGAGGCGCGCTCCCGCCAGCCCGGCATGATGCTGCTCATCGCGATGGCCATCACCGTCGCGTTCCTCGCCTCCTGGGCCACGAGCCTGCGGATCGGTGGATTCGACCTCGACTTCTGGTGGGAGCTCGCGCTCCTGGTGACCATCATGCTGCTCGGGCACTGGCTCGAGATGCGCGCCCTCGGCGCGTCCCAAGGGGCGCTCGCGGCCCTCGCCGCGCTGCTCCCCGACGAGGCGGACCGGGTGCTCGGCTCGGGCGCGACGGAGACGGTCCCAGCGGCCGATCTGGCGCCGGGCGACGTGGTCCTCGTGCGCGCCGGCGGACGGCTCCCGGCCGACGGCCGCATCGAGCAGGGCACGGCCGAGCTGGACGAGTCCATGATCACCGGCGAGTCCAAGACGGTCAGCCGCGGCCCCGGCGACTCCGTGGTGGCCGGCACCGTCGCGACCGACACGAGCCTGCGGGTCCGGGTCGAGGCGGTCGGGGAGTCGACGGCGCTCGCCGGCATCCAGCGCATGGTCGCCGACGCGCAGTCCTCCTCGAGCCGGGCCCAGGCCCTGGCAGACCGCGCTGCGGCCTTCCTGTTCTACTTCGCTGCCGGCGCCGGCATCCTCACGTTCGCCGCATGGACCCTCCTCGGTGAGCTCCCGACGGCGGTGACCGCCACCGTCACGGTCCTCGTCATCGCGTGCCCCCACGCCCTCGGACTCGCGATCCCCCTCGTCATCGCCATCTCGACCGAGCGCGCAGCCAAGGGCGGGGTCCTCGTGAAGGACCGGATGGCCCTTGAGCGCATGCGCACGGTCACCGCCGTCCTGTTCGACAAGACCGGCACCCTCACCCAGGGCGCGCCGGACGTGGTCGCCGTCGCGGCGGTGCCGGGCGCAGCGGGCGCGGACAGCAGTGTGGGCGAGGGCACGCTCCTCGCCCTCGCTGCCGCCGCCGAGTCGGACAGCGAGCATCCCGTGGCTCGCGCCATCGTCCGCGCGGCCCGGGATCGGGGCCTGGACGTTCCCGCTGCGGCCGGCTTCCAGTCGAGCTCCGGCCGGGGAGTCCAAGCGCGCGTCACCGATGCGGGCGGCGAGGCCCTGGTGCAGGTGGGCGGCCCGGCGCTGCTCGCCGAGCTGGGGCTCACGAGCCCAGCGGGGATCTCCGAGCAGGTCGCGGCGTGGACTGGCCGCGGCGCTTCCGTGCTCCACGTGGTCCGCGACGGCCGGGTGATTGGTGCGCTCGCGCTGGAGGATGCCGTCCGCGAGGAGTCCCGCGCTGCGGTCAGCGCGCTCCAGAGCCGCGGGATCCGGGTGGCGATGATCACCGGTGATGCCCAGCAGGTGGCTGATGCCGTGGCCAAGGACCTCGGGATCGACGAGGTCTTCGCCCAGGTCCTTCCGCAGGACAAGGACCGCAAGGTCGCCGAGCTCCAGGGCCGCGGGCTGAAGGTCGCCATGGTCGGCGACGGCGTCAACGACGCTCCCGCCCTCGCCCGCGCGGACGTGGGCATCGCGATCGGCGCCGGAACCGATGTGGCAATCGAGTCTGCCGGCGTGGTCCTGGCCGGCAACGACCCCCGTTCGGTGGTCTCGGTCGTCGAGCTCTCGCGGGCGAGCTACCGCAAGATGTGGCAGAACCTCGTGTGGGCCACCGGCTACAACCTGATCACCGTGCCCCTAGCCGCGGGCGTCCTCGCCTTCGCCGGGGTGGTGCTCTCGCCCGCGGTGGGCGCCGTGCTCATGTCCCTCTCCACGATCGTGGTGGCGCTCAACGCGCAGCTGCTGCGACGCCTCGACTTGGACCCCCGGCGCGTTGCCTAGAGCGATGGTGGGCGTTGGGAACTGCACAACTCGGGCCGGGAAATGGGTCTTGAGGCCGCTTTCGGGCCGTGAGTTGTGCAGTTCCCAGCGCTTTGCCCTGTGTTCAACGCCTGCGGGTCCCTTGATCCCCGGCCGCCATGCTGGGAGCCTCGTGACATGGCCTACACCCTCACCACCCACGTCCAGCTCCCGTACGCAGAAGCGGTCGAGGCCGTGCGCGCCGCGCTCAAGGACCAGGGCTTCGGCGTCCTGACCGAGGTCGACATCCGGACCACCTTCGCCGCGAAGCTCGGCCCCGACGCCGCCAACGCGGTGGGCGACTACGTGATCCTCGGCGCCTGCAACCCGAACCTCGCCAGCCGCGCGCTGGCTGCCGAGCCCGAGATGGGGGCGCTGCTGCCCTGCAACGTGGTGGTGCGCCGCGGCGCGGACGCGGACTCCACGACCATCGAGGCGATCGATCCGCAGACCATGGTCCAGCTCAGCTCGAGCGAGCAGGTCCGCGAGGTTGCGGACGACGCCGGCACCCGGCTCCGCGCGGCCCTCGCCGCTGTCGGGGCGGACTAGCCCGGCTCCGCCGAGGACCGGGCCGGTTTCGTCGATACAGGATCTTCTGTAGCGTTGAGGTGTGCAGACGCTGACGACCCATGCCGTCCTGGCCCGATTCGGGAAGGCCCTGGCTGACCCGACGCGGGCCGCCGTGCTGATGCAGCTCAAGGACGGGGCCGCCTTTTCGGGCGACCTCGCCGAGCGGATCGGGGTGAGCCGGCAGGCTCTCTCGAACCATCTCGCGTGCCTGCGCGACTGCGGCCTGGTGGTCGCGGAGCCAGAAGGCCGGCGCGTCCGCTACGAGCTCTCCGACCCGAAGCTCGCCCATGCGCTCGCGGACCTCCTCGGAGTGATCCTCGCCGTCGAGCCGGTCTGCACCTGCGGTGTGCCGGAGTGCGCGCCGTGACGGCCGCGCTTCCGACCGACCGTCGGCGCGTCCTCACCCGGCGGATCCGGCAGTTCTCCCTCGCGGTCATCGGCTACAACGTCCTCGAAGCCGTCGTGGCGCTCGTGGCGGGCATTGCGGCGGGGTCCGTCGCACTGATCGGGTTCGGCCTCGATTCGGTGGTCGAGGTGGCCTCGGCCGCGGCGATCTTCTGGCAGTTCGCCGGCGATGACCACGAGCGTCGGGAGAAGGCGGCCCTCCAGGTCGTCGCGTGGCTGTTCTTCGTGCTGGCCGCCTACCTCGTGGTGACCTCGGCGCTGAAGCTGTTCGGCGCCGAGGAGCCCGTCGAGTCGCCGGTCGGCATGGTCCTCACCGCGGTGAGCCTCCTCGTCATGCCGCTGCTCTCCTACGGCCAGCGGCGCGCGGGCAGGGAGCTCGGTTCCCGCAGCGCGGTGGCGGACTCCATGCAGACCCTGCTGTGCACCTACCTCTCGGCCGTGGTCCTCGTGGGACTCGCGATGAACGCCCTCTTCGGCTGGTGGTGGGCCGACCCGCTCGCGGCCCTGGCCATCGCGGCGGCGGCCGTGAAGGAGGGGATCGAGGCCGCCCGGGGGGACGTCTGCTGCGCCCCCTCGTTCGGCCCGGACGCCGGACGTGCGGACGCCCGCGGGGCCGGGGCCGGCACGGAGGAAGCCTGCGACTGCTGCTCGCCCGGCGCGGCCGGCGGCCAGGCCGGCGGGCTCCAGATCACCCTGCGTCCGGCTCAGGCATCGGACCGGGAAGCGGACCCGGAAGCGGAGAGGGGCCGGCGATGAGCGGGCACGACCACTCCCATGCCGACGCGACGCAGGACCGTGCGCGGCTGTTCGCCGCCCTGTGCGTGACCGTGCTGATCCTCGCGGCGGAGATCGTCGGCGCGGTCCTGTCCGGCTCGCTCGCGCTCCTCGCCGACGCCGGACACATGTTCACCGACGCGTCCGGGCTCGTCATCGCACTGATCGCCGCCTCGCTTGCGATGCGGCCCCGCACCCCCGAACGCACGTGGGGCTACCGGCGCGCCGAGGTGCTCGCGGCCGCCCTCCAGGCGGGACTGCTGCTCGTGGTCGGCACCCTCGTCCTCGTGGAGGCCATCCGGCGTCTCGTCTCGCCGCCCGAGGTCGGCTCGTCCGCGATGCTCTGGTTCGGCGTGATCGGGCTGTGCGGCAACGCGATCGCCCTCCTGGTCCTCGCCGGCGGACGGCACAGCAGCTTCAACCTCCGCGCGGCGTTCCTCGAGGTGCTCAATGACGCGCTCGGCTCCGCCGCCGTAATCGTCGCGGCGATCGTGATCGCGCTGACCGGGTTCACCCGCGCCGACGCCCTGGTCTCGCTCCTCATCGGCGCCCTGATCGTGCCCCGGACCCTGCGGCTGCTGAAGGAGACCACGGATGTCCTCCTCGCCTCCACCCCGAAGGGCCTTGACCTCCGTGCCGTGCGGGAGCATATGCTCGCCCTGCCGCACGTGCTCGACGTCCACGACCTGCATGCGACGCTCATCGGCACCGGCACCCCGGTGATCACCGGCCACGTGACCCTCAAGGACGAGTGCCTCATCAACGGCCACTCGCAGCAGATCCTCGTCCAGCTCCAGGAATGCGTCGCCGAGCACTTCGACGTCCCCGTCGAGCACTCCACGTTCCAGCTCGAGAACGCCGCCCACCGCGACCAGGAGCACCTGCATCACTGACCCGCTTGCCGCGCTTTGCGCCAGGGCCACTCCAGCTGCCATCATCTGCGTATGAATGCAGATAAGAAGATCTGCGGACTCAACCCCGACTCCCAGTACGTGGACCTTGCGGTAGAGGTCTTCTCGATGCTCGCCGACGCGACCCGGGTGCGGATCATCCTTGCGCTGCGCGCCCAGGGAGAGCTGTCCGTGAACGAGCTCGCGGAATCGGTGGGCAAGGCGCCGGCGGGCGTGTCGCAGCACCTGGCCAAGCTCCGCCTGGCCCGGATCGTCACCGCCCGGCAGGAGGGGACAAGGGCCTTCTACCGGCTGGCCAACGAGCACGCCTCGCAGATGGTCTCCGATGCGATCTTCCAGGCCGAGCACTCCCTCGGAGGAGTCCCGCGCCACCACCACGTGCAGGCCGAGGCCGGCCAGAAGGAGAAGGAGAGCGCATGAGCGCCGAGCACGCCCCGCACTCCACCGAAGCGGACCAGCGCCACGACCACGACTACGACCACGGGCACGGCCATGACCACGGCCACGGTCACGACCACGGTCACGACCACGGGCACGGCCATGACCACGGGCACGACCACCACCACGGCTTCCTCGGCACGCTCAAGGAATTCTTCGTCCCGCACACCCATGACTCCTCGGATTCGATCGACGACGCGCTCGAGGCGAGCACCGAGGGCGTCCGAGCACTCAAGATCAGCCTCTTTGTCCTCCTGGGCACCACGGTCCTGCAGTTCCTCGTGGTGCTCATCAGCGGCTCGGTGGCGCTCCTGGCGGACACCGTGCACAACTTCTCGGACGCGCTCACGGCCGTCCCCCTCTGGGTGGCCTTCATCCTGGCCCGCCGTCCCGCGACCCGGCGCTACACCTACGGCCTCGGCAAGGCCGAGGACCTCTCGGGCCTGTTCATCATCGCGGTCGTCGCGCTCTCAGCCATCGTGGCCGGCTGGCAGTCCATCGACCGGATCTTCCACCCGCAGCCCCTCGAGAACCTCTGGTGGGTCGCCGCCGCCGGGGTCATCGGCTTCGCCGGCAACGAGGCCGTGGCCGTCTACCGCATCCGCGTGGGGCGGAGGATCGGCTCGGCGGCCCTCGTGGCCGACGGCGTCCACGCGCGCACCGACGGATTCACCTCCCTCGCCGTCGTCGCCGGCGCGGTCGGCGTCATGCTCGGCTTCCCGCTGGCCGACCCGATCGTGGGCCTGCTGATCAGCATCGCGATCTTCGTGCTCCTGTGGGGGACGGTCCGCAGCCTCGGCCGCCGGCTGCTCGACGGAATCGAGCCCGACCTCGTCGACCGGGCCGAGCACGCCCTGGCTCATACCCCCGGGGTGCTGGCCGTCGAACGGGTCCAGCTGCGCTGGATCGGCCACCGTCTCCACGGCTCCGCCATGGTCCGGGTCGACCCGCTCACCACGGCCGCCCAGACGGATGAGCTTCGGGCCGCTGGGGCGCACCGGCTCGGGCACGCCCTGCCCAATCTCGAGGACGTCACCATCGCCGTGACCGCGCAGGGCGCCGGGTAGGCCCGGGCGTCCCCGGCTTCGGGCCCGAGGGCCCTGTCGCCGCCGGGCTGGCAGGGGCCATGCTCGGTGGTGTCGAAGGAGGACGCGATGATGTACGGCTGGTACGGCGGCGGGGGTGTCTGGGCCTGGGTGGTGATGGGCATCGTCATGCTCCTGTTCTGGGGAGGCGTGGCGGCCGTCGTCGTCCTCCTGATCCGCGGTTCCCGCGGCGGGGCGGGCCACTACCCGCCCGGGGCGCCCCACGACGATCCCGAGCGGATCCTGGCCCAGCGGTTCGCCCGCGGCGAGATCGACGAGACGGAGTACAGGGCCCGCCTCGACGCCCTCAGGCGCAGGCCGTGACGAGGCGGGGCCTGCCCACCGTCCTCCTCGCCGCGCTCGCGGCGCTCCTGCTGACCGCCGCCTCCCTGCTCGCCGTGGCCCTGCTGGGACCGCCCGCCGCCGTGACGGGAGCGGCGGCCGCGTGCAGCGCCCCCAGCCTCCCGGGAACCACCGTGAGGGTCACCGAGGCGGACATGGGCGCCGGCATGATGGGGCGGTCCGCGATGCGTCGGGGCATGCGGCTGGCCGTGGACAGGGCCTCCGTTCCCCACGGGCAGGTGTCCCTCGTGGCGACCAATCTGGGCAGCGTCCCGCACGAGCTGCTGGTTCTGCCCCTGCCCCAGGGCCAGGCCCTCGGCGCCCGGGCGGTGGGAGCCGACGGGACCGTCGACGAGACCGGGAGCCTCGGGGAGGCCTCGGCGTCCTGCGCCGCGGGGACGGGCGAGGGCATTGCCCCAGGGGCTGCCTCCTGGGTCACCCTCGCCCTCCCCGCGGGCCACTACGAGCTCCTCTGCAACGTCCCCGGCCACTACCTCGCCGGGATGTTCGCCGAGCTCATCGTCACCTGATGTAGCTGAGCACGCCCATCATGCCCCGGTCCGCGTGGTAGGCGTTGTGGCAGTGGTAGAGCCACTGGCCCGGGTTGGCGGCATCGAAGACCACGGAGACCGTCTGGCCGGGGCGGACGATGACCGTGTCCTTCCGCGCACCCGTGGCGCCCACCTGGAAGGTGTGGCCGTGCAGGTGCATGGGATGCCACATCATGGTGGTGTTCACGAAGTCGATCTGGACCCGCTGGCCCTGACGCACCTCGAGCGCCCCCTCGTACGGATCGTCCATCGAGAAGCGGCGACCGTTGATGCCCCAGTCGTAGGCCATCATCGACCCGGTGAGCCTGACCGTGTGCCTCACCGCGGGGCCTTCTCCGGAAGCCGGACGGCCGCCGCCGAGGTGAGCTGCCCGCCGTCGACCACGGTTCCGCCCAGCGTCGAGGGCAGCGCTGCGGGGAGGGGGCGCTTGCCGGTCCCGGTGCTGATCAGGCCCAGCGCCAGGCCCATCTTCCCCTCCGGGCGGGCCATGAGCGGCGTCCACCCTGCCGGCACGGTGAGGAGGGCGTCGATCCGCTCTCCCATCCCGAGGACGACGGCGTCGACCTCCTTCCGCTCGATTGGGAACCCGTCCGTGTGGGTCAGCGTGAGCTTCACCCCGGGGGCACCGACCCGGTACGCCGTGTCGGCGCCGGCGTTGATGATCCTCAGCCGCACCCGCTCGCCTGGCCTGGCCGTGATCGTGTCCGGATCTGAGGAGGTGCGCCCATTGAAGAGGTGCAGGGGGTACTTCACGTCGCCGGCGTCGCCGCCGAGGAAGTCGCTCGTGGAGCCCATGGACTTGGACCCGCCCCCGGAGCCCATGCGCGTGCCGCCGCTGGGCGCTGCGCCCATGTCCATGCCCTGCATGCCACCCATGCCCTGGCCGCTGCCGGAGGACGTGCCGGAGCCGCCCCCGGATGTGCCGCCCATGCCCCGGGAGAGCTCGGCGAGGACGTCGTCCGGGATCCCCGTGACGCCGTCGAGCCAGTCGTCCAGGAGGATGACCCACTCGTGGTCGTAGTCCTTGGCCTCTGCCGGGTCGTCGACGATGAGCGGCCCATAGAGCCCGCGGTCGCGCTGGAGCTCCACGTGGGAGTGGTACCAGTACGTTCCCGGATGCGGCAGGCGGAAGCCGTAGGAGTAGTCGGCCCCCGCGGCCACAGCCTTCTGGGTCACGCCCTGCACGCCGTCCTGGCTGTTCTCGATCGCGAGGCCGTGCCAGTGGACGGTGGTCTCCTGGGGCAGCGCGTTGTGGAGGGCGACCTCGAGGCGGTCGCCGACCGCGCCGCGGAGCAGGGGGCCGTTGACCGCGCCGTTGTAGCCCCAGGTGGGGACGCGCTTGCCGTCGAGCGCCGCCGTGAGGGGTGCCGCCGAGAGCGAGGCCCTCACGGTACGCCCGGTCGAGGTGCGTGACTGCTCGGCGGCCTGGACCGCGGCGTCGGTGGGTAGGACCCGGGTGCTTCCGCTGCCCGAGGGGGCGCCGCACGCCGCAAGGAGTGCGGCCGAGGCGCCTGCGAGGGAGAGGCCCAGGACCCGGCGGCGCGTCATGGCCGCGCTGAAGGCGCCGGGAACCGTCTGGGGATCGGGGGTGAGAGGTGGGAGCGTCGCGTTCATGGAAGATCCTTTGCTGTGGTGGCACGCCGCGGGCAGGCGGGTGCCGGCGGCAGTGGAGGAGGCGGAGGCCGGCCGTCCCCCGGGTAGGCGGGGGCGTCGTGCCGGCGCACAGGGCGCCGCCCAGGCCCGGAACCGGGCCGAGCGGCTGCTGCCTGGCTGCCGCTGCCTAGATGCGAAGGATCGAGAGCTCGTGGAGGGAGGGCGGAATCGGCGGCGGGGAACGGTGCGCATCGCCGCGTTCCGCTGCTGCGGGGAGGCCCAGGGGCGTGCCAGAAGCGGTCGGAAGCGCGAGGGCCGGGCCGTCCTCGGGCGGCAGCGGCGTGCACATGGCTGCATGGGCGCCGTCGGCGCAGGGCACCGGCCCGGCGCATTCCGTCGCGGCACACGGCATGGCGGCCGACGCCGAGGTGTGGGCCGCGTGCGGGGACGAACCGCCGGAGGCGAGCGCATGCATCCCGAGCAGGCCCACGATCACCAGGACTGCGGCCACGAGGCCGAAGAGGCCGGCGTGCAGTGGACCGCGGACGCCCCAGCGTCGCTCCATGCTCCGCCTCCTTCGATGCATCCGCCCCGTCCCGGTCATCATACCCCAGAGGGGTATCGCTGCGCGCGTCCCCCCGCCAGGACCCAGCCCGTGCCGCCGCGCGCCCGGCCTACCGCCGTCGGCGGCGACCGAGCGTGGTCACGGCGAGGTACCCCGTCAGGCCCGCGATCCCGGTGAGCCCAGTCCGCACGAGCGGCTCGCGCCACCCGCGCCAGCGCTTGTCGGAGGCGACGACCTCGCCCACACCGCGGATGAATGCCGCCGCGATGACGCCGGCGAGCACCTTGTTCCCGATCCTCTCCGCCCGCGCCACGAGGGGCTCGAGCTCCGAGGCCCGCAGGTGCACCTCGAAGCCGCCCGAGTCCAGGACGCGGTTGAGGCTGTCCACGAGGTCGGGGACGTCCGAGGCGAGGTCCAGCGCCGAGAGGCCGGCGGCGCGGAGGCCCCGCAGGAGCGCTGCGGGGGAGTACTGCTCGATCAGCAGCCGGCGCACGTGGGGCTCGAGGACGCGGGAGAGCCGGAACCCCGGGTCCAGGACCCGGCCCAGGCCCTCGGCCATGACCATCATCTTGATGACGATCGCCGCCTCGGCGGGCATGAGCAGGCGGTGGCGCCGCACCACCCCTAGGAGCTTCTGGGCCATGCGGGCGATGTTCACATCCGCGAGGTCCACGCCGTCGTACAGCTGGATGAACTCGGCCACGTCCGCCGCGAGGCGGGCACGGTCGGAGACGGGGCCGGTCAGCGACATCCCCTCGAGCGCCCGCGCGAGCCGCCGGGCGTCCTTGCGGGCGAGCGCGATGAGGAGGTGCCCGAGGTCCCCGCGCAGCTTGTCGTCGATCTCCCCGACCATGCCGAAGTCGATGATGGAGATCCGCCCGTCCGGCTCCACGAACATGTTCCCGGGATGCGGGTCGGCGTGGAAGAACCCGTCCTCGAAGATCATCTGCGCGAGGGCCGCCGCCGAGTGGTCCGCGAGGGCGCGCCGGTCCAGCCCTGCCGCGTCGAGCGCCTCGACGTCGTTGATCTTCAGGCCCTCCATGAACTCGAGGGTGAGCACGCGGGACGTCGTCGTCTGCCAGAAGACCCGCGGGAAGCGGTAGCGGCCGTCCCCGGCGAAGTTCGCCGCGAACCGCTCGGCGTTGCGCCCCTCCTCGAGGTAGTCCAGCTCTTTGGTGAGCGTGCGGGAGAACTCGCCCACGAGCCCCACGACGTTGTACTGGTCCAGCACCGGCCATGCCCGGCTGGCCCTGACCGCCACGTTGTGCAGGATCTCGAGATCCTCCCGGATCCGCTCGACCGCGCCCGGCTTGCGGACCTTGACCACCACCTTCGTCCCGTCCGCGAGGCGCGCGGCGTGGACCTGGCCGATCGACGCGCTCGCGAGCGGGACGTCGTCGAACGCGGAGAACGCCGCGAAGGCGTCCTCACCGAGCTCCTCGCGCACGACGGCGCGGATCGCCTCCGCGGGGACGGGCGGCGCCGCGTCCTGCAGCTTCGCCAGCTCCGCCTGGTAGGCCTCGGGGATCAGGTCCGGCCGGGTCGAGAGGATCTGGCCGAGCTTCATGAAGGTGGGGCCGAGCTCCTCGAGGGCGAGGCGCACGTGCACGGGACCGCCCACGGGGCTCCCCGGCAGCGCCGCGCCGCCGCGCCCGCGGGGGACCAGCCGGCCGAAGCCTGCCCGGGAGAGCACCTGGCTCAGCCCGTGCCGGGCCAGCACGTCCGCGATCTCGCGGTAGCGCCGTGCATGGGTGGTCCAGGGACTCGCGGCCATAGGACGAGCCTACCGGGACTGCTGGTCCCGGACGGCGCTACCGGACCGGCTCGCCCAGCTGTTCCGCGAGCCCTTCCTGCACGGGCCGGCGGCCCGCCTCGACGTGGGCCTCGGACAGCGCCTGGGCGAGGTGGGGCTGGCCGGTGATGATGGCGTCGGCGAGCCCCTCGTGCTCGCGAGCGCTGACCTCGAGCGGCCGGTTGACGGACAGGCCGAAGACCCAGCGGTTCAGGCCCCGCAGCGGCCGGATGGACCGCTCGAGGAGCGCGTTGTCCGTGAGCGCGACGATCTGGTCGTGGAAGGACGCGTTGAGGTCTGAGGCGAGCTCGGCGTCCCCGGCCGCGAGCGCCGCGTGCGCGGCCGCGAGCGTGTCCCTGAGGACCGAGGCGTCCGCGCGGCCTTCGGCCACCCGCTCCGCTGCCCGGGCCGCGGCGAACGACTCGAGCAGCACCCGCAGGTCGAACAGCTCGTCGACGTCCTTGAGCGTCAGCTTCCGCACCACGGCCCCGCGGCGCGGGGCGGTGACCAGGAAGCCGTCCTGCTCAAGCCGGTGGATGGCCTCGCGGACCGGGATGCGGGAGACGCCGTACTGCTCCGAGAGCTCGCGCTCGCGCAGCCGCTGGCCCGGCTGGAGCTGGCCGGACACGATCGAGTTGATGATCTGCTGGTACACCTGAGCCGCCATCGCCTCGTCCGGCGCTGTCGCCGGGCTCTCAGCGTTGGCCGCGTTCTCCACGTTCTCCACGGAGGCGACGATACCCGCTGCCCGGGCCGCGCCCGCGCGCCTCCGCGGTGTCATGGAGGGCCCAGACGGCCCGATCTGCCGTACCCTGAGGGCACCAGTCCAGCCCAGCCGGAGGTCCCCGTGGCCGTGCCCCACCGCCCCGCCGCCGCCCAGCCCGGCACGGCCGTCGCCGCCGAACCCACGGCCCCGGTCCGATTGCCCTGGATCCTGGGCGTGGTCCTGGTCAACGTGGGGATCAATGTCGCGTTCTTCGGCCCGCTCCAGGTGCTCCTGGCCCAGCAGGCGGCCGCGTTCGACCCGGGCCAGAAGGAGGCCATCTTCGCGCTGGTCACTGGCGCGGGGGCGGCGGTCTCCACGTTCGGGAACCCGCTCGCCGGGGCCCTCTCGGACCGGACCCCTGGCCGGTTCGGCCGGCGGCGGCCCTGGGTGCTCCTCGGCGCCGTGGCAGGGGCGCTCGGCCTCGTGGCCCTCGCCGGCGCGCCGAACGTTGCCGTCATGGCGGCGCTGTGGTGCCTCGTGCAGGCCGGCTGCAACGCCGCCTACGCGGCGATCACCGCGGCCATCCCGGACAAGGTGCCGGTGACGCAGCGCGGCACCGTCGGCGGCCTGGCCGCGATGGGGATCACGGTGGGCATCCTCCTCGGCGCCGTGGTGGCCGCAGCCGTGGCCGGCAGCTTCTCCCTCGGCTACGTGGTCTGCGGGGCCGTGCTCGTCCTCGGGACCGTCGTCTACCTCGTGACCGCGGGGGACGCCGCCCTGCCGCGCGGCGCGTTCGGGGGCTTCTCGCTCCGCAGATTCCTCGCCTCGTTCTGGATCAGCCCCCGGCGCTACCCGGACTTCGGGTGGGCATGGTTCACCAAGCTGCTCGTCAACGTGGGAAACCACATGATCCTGCTCTACCTCGTGTACTTCCTCACCGACGAGGTGCGGATCGAGCAGACCACCGGGATCGCCCCGGCCACCGGCGTGCTCATCCTCACCGGCATCTACGCGGTGCTCGTCATCGTGACCAGCGTGGTGGGCGGCCGGCTCAGCGACCGCATGGGCCGGCGGAAGCCGCTCGTGATCATCTCCTCGTGCGTCATCGCCGTCGCCTCGCTGACGATCGGGCTGTTTCCGACCTGGGCCGGGGCGATCGCGGGCGCGAGCGTGCTCGGCATCGGGTACGGCGCCTACCAGGCGGTCGACTTCGCGCTCGTGACCCAGGTCCTCCCGCGCGCCGAGGACCGCGGCAAGGACCTCGGGGTCATCAACATCGCCAACTCCCTGCCGCAGGTCATCGCCCCGGCGATCGCCTACCCGTTCGTGGCGTTCCTCGGCGGGTACGTCTCGCTCTACATCGCCGCCGCCGTGATCGGCCTGCTCGGGGCCGTGTTCGTCACCCGCATCCGCAGCGTCGCCTGACCCCTCGCCGTAGCGGACGTGGCTCCTCGTGGCCGCGGAGATGACTCCTCCGCGGGAGGGGGAGCGCGAACGGGGAGAGCGGGAGGCGAGGGTCAGCGGGCCCGGGCCACGCGCCGTCGTGCGACGATCTCGCAGGCAGCCTTGAGCTGCTGCTCGGCCTCGTAGGGCATGAGGCGGCCGGTCCGCACCCCGGAGACGAGCCCCGAGATGACGAGCACGATGCTCCGTCCCCGTTCCGCGTCCCCGGCCAGGCGCCCCAGCACGGACCAGGACAGCTCGTCAACCTCGCCGATGAGCGCAGCGAGCTCATGGTCGGCCGGGACCACGAGCTCGTCGAGGCACGAGTTGACGGCAGGCTGGGCCAGCCGCATGGCGAACAGCTCTCCGGCGGCGCCGGCGAGGGCGCTCGCCCGCTGCGCGTCCGTCCGGGAGGCGGCCACGCGGTCCTCGACCCGGTTCCTCAGCTCGAGGAGCTGACGCCGGTGGAGGCCCAGGAGCAGGTGTGCGGACGAGGGGAAGTAGCGGTAGGCCGTGCTCGAGGAGACCCCGGCCTCGTGGGCCACCTCGGTGACGTCCACCTCGGGGTACTCGCGGGTCGCGAACTGCGCCGCCGTGTCCAGCAGCTGCTCGTACCGGGCAGCCATGCGGGGCGTCGCCGGCGGTGGAGCAGGGGTCACCAGATCGTGGGGCAATTCGAGCACTGCGAAGCAACCTCATTCCGGACGCTGGGGGGCCGTTCGGCACGCGGACAGAGAGGGGGACCGGGGGACTGTCCAACTATACGCCAGCGGCCTCGGACCGCCCGGGGCGGGGGGGGTGCGGGCGCTCGCCGGCCCCGCAGGCAGCGTGACGACCACTGTGGCTTCCGCCTTGCGGAAGGCGGGCTCCATCCACCTATGATGTCCTTACCTCTTTCCCGAGGCCGGTACCCGCGCGGTCATCCCCGCGCATGAGCCGGCTCCCGGAAGTGCCGAACCCGGCAATCACCCCGGATCCCACCAGGCTGCGCACGGGAGACCTGCGCCGACACAGCGGTCGGCCGTCTTCCCGCGCGAGGCCCGCCACGCCGTCGTGCGCCCCCCACTACCCGCGGCCCGAGCCGCGAGCGCGGCGGCACCTGACCCAGGAGACACTGCCGTGACTGCTCCCATCGACACCTTTGCCCCTTCTTCCGACTCGCTCGCCGAGCCGATCAGCACCGAGGAGATCTTCGCCGCGCACGAGGGCGGGAAGCTCTCCGTCGCGGTGGAGCGCCCGCTGGCGACCAAGCGCGACCTCTCGATCGCCTACACGCCCGGGGTGGCCCAGGTGAGCCGTGCGATCGCCGCGGACCCCGCCGTGGCCCGGACGCACACGTGGGCCTCGCGGCTCGTCGCCGTGGTCTCGGACGGGACGGCGGTGCTGGGGCTGGGGGACATCGGCCCGTCCGCGTCGCTGCCGGTGATGGAGGGCAAGAGCGCCCTGTTCAAGACCTTCGGCGGGCTGGACTCGATCCCGATCGTGCTGGACACGACGGACGTGGACGAGATCGTCCAGACGCTGGTGCGGATCGCGCCCTCGTTCGGGGCGGTGAACCTCGAGGACGTCGCCGCGCCGCGCTGCTTCGAGCTCGAGGCCCGGCTGATCGAGGCCCTGGACATGCCCGTGATGCACGACGACCAGCACGGCACCGCGGTGGTGGTCCTCGCCGCGCTGACGAACGCCGCCGCCGTGGTGGGCAAGGAGCTGGGCTCGCTGCGGGCCGTGATCGCCGGCGCCGGGGCGGCCGGGATCGCCATCGCCGAGATCCTGCTGGCCTCCGGGCTGACGGACGTGGTCCTGCTCGACTCCCGGGGCGCGATCCACGCCGGGCGGCCCGGCCTGTCCGGGCTCAAGGCCGAGTACGCTGCCCGGACCAACCCGCGCGGCGTGGCCGGCGGAACGGCCGAGGCCCTCGCCGGGGCGGACGTGTTCATCGGCGTCTCCTCCTCGACGGTTCCGGAGGAGCACCTGGCCGGGATGGCCGAGGGGGCGATCGTGTTCGCCCTGTCCAACCCCGATCCGGAGGTGGCCCCCGAGGTCGCGGCCCGGCACGCGGCCGTCGTGGCGACGGGGCGCAGCGACTTCCCGAACCAGATCAACAACGTGCTCGCGTTCCCGGGGATCTTCCGCGGGGCCCTGGATGCCGGGGCACGGCGGATCACCCCGGCGATGAAGATCGCCGCCGCCAGGGCCATCGCCGGGCTCGCCCAGGACGGGCTCTCCGCGGACTGCATCGTCCCGAGCCCCCTCGACCCCCGCGTCGCCCCCGCCGTCACCGCCGCGGTGGCCGCCGCCGTCGTCCCGGGCGAGTAGGCGCTCCCCCCCCCGACCAAGGGCGGGATGAGCACGGCGACGCGCCGCGCCCGTGCTCACCCTGCCGTGGCCCGGGGGCGGGCCGGCCGCCGGGCCGCGCCGTGGGGCCGCCCGTGGCAGGATGGCCGCGTGGACACCAGCCTCCTCGCGGCCCTCCTGTGCGCGACCGCCCTCGCCGTCTCAGTGCTCGGCACGATCCTGCCGGTACTCCCGGGGAGCGTCCTCGGGATTCTCGCCCTGCTCGAGTGGGCGCTCTTCGGCGGGGCCGGGGCCGGCGGATGGGCGGTGTTCGCCATCGGCACGGTGCTCTTCACCGCCGGTATGGGCGCTTCCTATCTGCTTACCGGGCGAAGACTCGCTGCCCGCCAGGTCCCCAACGGCTCCATCCTCGCCGCCACCGTTGTCGCCGTCATCGGCATGTTCGCGGTGCCGGTCGTCGGGCTGTTCCTGGGCTTCGCAGTGGGGCTGCTCGGGAGCGAATGGGTGAGGACCCGCGACCTGCGGGCGGCCGGGGCGTCCTCGTGGGCTGCGCTCAAGGCCCTGGGGCTGGGGCGCCTCGCCGAGTTCGCATTTGCCGCCGTGGCTGTGACCGTCTGGGTCATCGGGGCCTGGGTGCACTTCGCGACCCGCTGACCCCCGGCCTCCGTTCCGGGTACGCATCTCGTCGCGCCTTTCCCGTTCCGGGTACGCATCTCGTCGCCTCTGAGGGCCTCCGGGTATACGGCTGCCCGTGCCCAGCCCGCAGCAGGCCCGCGCCGCCCCCTGTGGCGGCCTCCGCGCACGACGACGCGCAGCGCCGCCGTCGGCCGTCTCGCCGGGGTTTCCCCTCGGGGGAAGGAACGGCGCGGGCAGCGGTGTACCCGGAATGCCGTTTCCCCGGCGAGATGCGTACCCGAAAGCCCGGCTGGGGGTGGGCGGCGCCGCGTCGCTAGCATGGTGGGCATGCCTTCCCGCGAATTGGGCGGCCGCCCCCCGTTCCACGACCCGCGCGACCTCACGCCCTTCCGCGGCGCGCAGGTCTACGCCCCTGTCCGCGGCATCAGACGCCGTCTCGCCCAGCGGGTCACCGGCAGGACCAGGGCCCCGCGCCTGCGGCCGTTCGCGTCCAAGGTCGAGAAGCAGGTCCACACGGCCGTGTTCGCCCACGCGGAGCCGGAGCGGCTCGTGATGATCGCCCGCGCGCACCCCGGCTGGTCCGGGCTCTGCTACGTCATGGGAGGCCTCCAGGCGTACCGGTCCCACCACCACGCTCAGGCCGCCGAGCTCCTGGCCCGCGGGCTCGCGGGCACGAGTGAGCCGGCCGCCGCCGCGTTCGCGACCGAGTACCTCGGAGCGGTGCGGCACTGGATCGAGGTCTCCGAAGGGGTCGAGGTTGAGGTCCTCTTCAGCGAGGAGGCCGTGTGCCTCGCGCTCGCCCACAGCCTCCGGGAGGTCGGCCGGCCGGACGAGGCGCTCGCCGTCCTCGCCCCGCTGCCGCCCTCGATGCCCACGGCGCTGGCCTCGTGCCGCCTCGCCGAGGTGCTGGGACGCCCGCACGACATCGTGGCCTGGACCGACGGCCTGGCGAACGCGAGCGACCTCGCCGCGGCCCTCCTCGTGCTCCGCGCGCGGGCCCTGCGCGAGCTCGGCCGCCGAGCCGATGCCCTTGCCGCCGTCCGCGAGGCCCTGCGGCGCCGCCGCACCGCGTTCGCGGTCAAGAACTCCGCCGCCACCGAGCGGGCGCTGCTCATGCTGGGTGTGTCCCGGCGCCGGCGCGGCGCCGCCGCCTGCGCCCCCTCCTCGGCGTTCGAGGAGCTGCGCGCGCTCACGCAGGCCCGGCGCGCACGGGACACCGAGGCCCGCGAGCTGTGGCTGAAGGACTTCGAGGACCTCGAGCGCCGCTCAGGGGAGTAGCCGGGCGGCCCGTCTGCGGACGACGCCGGGTGCGCACCCGGCGCTGCCGAGCCGCCGCTGCCCTGTCCCCACTCGCCCGGTTCCGGGTACGCATCTCGCTGCGGAAACAGCGTCTCGGGTACGCGCCTGGCGTACCCGAAATGGCGAAAGGGCGACGAGATGCGTACCCGAAACGGCGAAAGGGCGACGAGATGCGTACCCGAAACGGCGAAAGGGCGACGAGATGCGTACCCGAAATGGTCAGGGGCGGCGGGACCTTGGTCGGGTCGCCGGGGGCGGGGCCGCGGGGGACGGCGCAGGGGCGCCGCCGTCATCGGCCTCGAGGAGCGCTGTGGTCCGGTACGGGATGACCGTGCGCAGGATCATCCGGGTCGACGTGCGCCGGATGCCTGGGCACAGGCGGATCTCCTCGGACACGCGGTAGAGGTCATCCGGGCTCGTGGCAACCGCCCGGATGAGGAGGTCGGTGTCCCCGGCCGGGGCCAGGCACTCGAGGACCTCGGGGATGCGCCGCAGCGCGGCCACGGCCTCGTTGATGTGGCTCTGGTCCAGCTCGGCGCTGACCTCGGCCAGGACCCCGCGGCCCAGCCCCTCGGGGTGCACGCGGGTACTGCTGGCGCGCAGCACGCCGCTCGCGCCCATCCGCTCGAGGCGGGACTGCACGGTGCCCCGTGCAAGGCCCAGGCGCTGCGCGAGGACCATGATGGGCGCGCGCGGGTCCTCGTCGAGCGCGAGGAGGATCCGGCGGTCGGTGCGGTCAAGCTGCTGCGTTCTGATCACTCTCCACGGCTCAAAGCGGGTTCTCTTGGTCAGATTGACCATCGATCGGCGGCACAGTTGTCGCTGGTGCCCGTGACTTGCTCTGATGGTAGCAGTCAGCCCGACGGGCCCACCGGCCCGGACGGCGCGGCGACGGCCAGCCCGGGACACCGACCGCCCTGGCCCGAGCGGTCACACCGGACCCGGCCGCAGCAGGACCCCCGGGACTCCAGCAAGGGAGCCGGAACGCAACGAGAGGCCCCACGGCAGATGCCGCGGGGCCTCTCGCGTGCGCGGGCGGCGCGGTGGCCGTGCGGGCGCTAGTGCAGGCTGCTGGAGGTCTGCTCCTGCGCCGTGGCGTTGGTGTTCATGGTGCGCGAGGCGTCGCGCAGCTGCTCGACGAGCTTGGCCAGGGACTTCATGCCCGTGGACTGCCACTCGCCCTTGAACTGCTCGGCGTCGCGGCCGGCCCAGTTCGCCGGGATGTTGTTGTTGATCAGCGCATTGAGGTTGTTCTTGATCTGGTCCACCTCGTTGGCCTTCGCGTCGAACTGCTTCGCGACACCGCGGAGCTCGGCAACGTTGGCGCCCTGCTGAATAGCCATGGTCTTCCCTTCCGTCCTGCCCCTCGGGCTTCCCCCGTGGACTGGCTCCACGCTATACGCCGCCCGGCACCCCGCGCGATGGGGAGAACTCCACACAGGGAAGGGGCCCGGCACCGCGGCTGGCGCGGCGTCGGGCCCCGAAGCGTGCTGGTCCTGTCAGCTGGCCCGGCTGACCACCAGGATCGGCTGGGTCCCGGTGTGCGGGCCGGGCCGGGCGGGCATCGGCCGGGCGGGGCGCATGCGGGCGACGGCGGCGGGCTCGCTCGGGCGCGCCGGCGCCGCGTGGTCTTCGGACGGGGCAGGAGCCGGGGCGGGGGCAGGAGCGGGGGCCGAGGCGACGCTGAGGGCGGGCAGCAGGACCGGTATCGCGACCTCCTCGTCGGCAGGCTGCGCCTCCTCGGCGTCGACGGCCCGCGGGGCGCGCGAGTCCGCGGCGGCCGAGGCTGCGGTGGCGGAGGACCGCTTCGCGGCGAGGAGGGCATCCGCCTTGGCGATCACGGCCCGGCGGGCGTACTCGGCGCGGGCATCCTCGGTCTCGACCGCGGGCCCCTGGGCCGCGGCCTCGCGCCGTGCGAGCCCTCGCTGGACCAGTCCGCGCGCTGCCCGCAGAGCGGCCATGGCCGCCGACGCGACTCCCTGGCCCGCGCCGGCGATCACGAGCGTGATGACGGTGGCCACCGCGAGGAACAGCAGGAGCGCGCCCCCGATCATGAGCGTCCCGAAGTACACAAGGTTCGTCACCATCAACGCATCGTCCACAGCAGCTCCTCCCACGAGCTCGGGATGTCCCCGGCCGGCCACAACGCCTTCATTCTTTCCCGCTGGCCACGCTTGTAACACCCGGAATCGAGGACGTTGCTGAAACGCAATGGAGCTGTTATCCAACGTGACATCGGGCTCACACTTGTCTCGGGAACATCTCGGCCCGCGTACCGGTTGCCGCCCTTGTGACCGCACTTTCGATCCTTGACCTCGCCCCCATCGTGGAAGGCTCCGACGTGGCCGGCGCGCTGGCTGCCTCGACCCGCCTCGCGCGCCTCGCGGACGAAGCCGGCTATCGGAGGCTCTGGTACGCCGAGCACCACAACACGGACGCGCTCGCCTCGAGCGCCACGGCGCTCCTGATCGCCAACGCGGCAGCGAACACGTCCAGGCTGCGCGTCGGCTCGGGCGGGATCATGCTCCCGAACCACGCGCCGCTCGCCGTCGCCGAGGCGTTCGGCACGCTCGCCAACCTCTACGGCGACCGGATCGACCTCGGCCTGGGGCGCGCCCCCGGGACCGATCCGCGCACGGCGGCCCTCCTGCGCCGCGGCGCGCGCGACGACGGCGAGGCCGCCTTCGCCGCGAACATCCGGCTCCTCGCGTGGTTCTTCGGCGTGCAGGAGGACGACGCCGAGAGCGTCCAGCTCTCCCAGGGGGTCCACGCGGCGGTGGCCCGCGGGACCAAGGTCCCACTGTGGATCCTCGGGAGCTCGACGGCGGGCGCGGCGATCGCGGGCCAGCTCGGGCTGCCGTACGCGGCCGCGAGCCACTTCGCCCCGTTCCAGCTCTCGGAGGCGATCTGGACCTACCGGCAGATGTTCAACCCGTCCGCGCCGACCGCGCAGATCCCCGACCCCTACGTCATGGCCGGGGCCAACCTCATGGTCGCCCCGACGCGCGAGGAGGCGGAGTTCCTCTTCACCACCCACCAGCAGATGTTCGTGGCGATCCGCCGCGGCGCCCGCGGGCCGCTCCGTCCGCCGGTCCGCGAGATGGACTGGGCCCAGCATGAGGAGCAGATGGCCACCTCGGCGCTGCGCTTCTCCGCCGTCGGCACCCCCGGCGAGGCAGCCGAGTTCCTGCGGGTCTTCGCGGCCTCGTACGGCATCGACGAGATCGTCCTCACCGGCTACGCCCACGATCCCGCGATGCGCGAGCGCTCCTACCGCCTCATGGCCGAGGAGTGGGCCAAGGACGCCTCCGCGTCCGCCGCCGTCGGCTGAGCGCGGGCGGGCAGGGCGCGCGCGGCCTCCAGCGCCGCCCGGAGGATCTCCTCCCCCGCCAGGACCCCGGCGCGCTCCGTCACCTGCAGCCCCGGTCGCGTGTAGCGCGCGGCCTCGAGCTCGCCGTGGCGGGGCCGCAGGGCCACGTCGGCCAGCTCGAGGAGCCCCCGGTCGAGCAGCGAGTCGCCGGCGGCGATGAGCCGCCCTGACCCCGCCCGCTCCATCACCTCGGCAACGGCGGCCTCCTTGGTCACCGCCGCCGGGACGCAGTAGAGCTTGCGCCCTTGGAGCGAGACGACCCAGCCGCGCCCGGCGCACCAGCCCGTGAGCTCGGCCAGCCACTCGTCCGGCAGCGCGGCCCGGTCGACGATCGCGTAGGCGAACAGGTCCTCGGCCGTCCGGACCCGCTCCACCCATGGCGGAGCGTTCTCGCACAGGCGTGCCAGAACCTCGCCGATGGGTGCCGAGCCGCGGCCGACGGCGCCGCTCACCCGCGCGGACCACGCGCCGTCGGGCGTCCCGTGGTGCAGGAGGATGCCGCCGTTGGTGGTGATCGCGTACGGGGTGGCGGGGAGCTGGACTCGGGCGAACTGGGCCTGGGTCCGGGTGGTCACCGGGACGAGGACGGCGTGGCCGAGCAGCTCGTGCAGGAGGTCCTCGGCCACGCGGGTCATGTAGCTCAGCGGGGCGTTCTCGTACACCTCGCTCACCACGAGCCGCGGCGCGTCCTGGTCGGGGCCCTCGAGGTGGAGCGCCCTGGCGGAGTAGATGAGTGTGCGGTCGAGGTCGCACGCCACGACCGGCCTAGACATCGCGCACCGCCCTGCCGTCGGCCCCGGTCGCGGCGGGGGTGAAGCGCGGATGGATGATCCCCACGCAGCTGTACGGCAGGCCCGCCGACGGCTCCACCGGCACGTCCCGCTGGGCGGCGAGCAGGAGCACGTGGGCGAGGTCGCCGCGCAGGAGGCGGCCTGCGTCGTCCGTGGCGAGCAGCTCCGGGCGCGCGAGCACCTTCCAGGGGACCCGGCGCAGCAGCACGCGGGTGGTCTCGCCGACGCCGGGCTTGACGAGGTTGACCGCGTTCTCGAGCGGGCCGAGGCCCTGTTCCGCGGCGATCCGCTCCACGGCCGCCCAGCCGGCCCACGTGGGCTCGGTGAGGGGCCCGCGCAGCCGCCGACGGACGCCGGGGAAGTGCGCGGCCACCGCGTCGACGAACTCGTTCGAGACGTCCCGGGCGGCGAGCTCGCGGTAGAACTTGGCCCCGTGCGTCTCGTGCGGGCCCACCAGCACGCGGTTGAACACCGTGCGGGACACGAGCCCCGAGACGGTCGAGTTGAGGCAGGCCGAGGGGATGAGGAAGTCGTCCCGGGTGCCGAACACGCGCACGCAGTGCCCCGGGTCGGCCAGGACGGCGAGCTCGGAGGAGAGGCGCACCCCGTCCGAGGCGGCGAAGTCCTCGAGCGCCGCGCCGAGCTCCCGCGCGATCGCCCCCTTGCCCGTCCAGCCGTCCACGAACATGATCTGCTCGGGCCGGTGGCGGGTGAGCAGCCAGCGCAGCGCGTTGGCGTCGATCCCGAGGCCGCGCACGATGCTCATCGTGTAGTGCGGCACGTCGAGCCCGTGGGCGTGCGCGGCCCAGCGGCGCATGAGCACCCCGACGGGCGTCCCGGCCCGGGCGAGCGAGACGAGCACCGGCTCCCGCCCGCGCAGGGCGAGGACCTGCTCGGTGACGTCCGCGACGGCCTGCGCGATGCGCTGCCCGGATGCCGCGAGGGCCTCGTGGAACAGCGCCTGGTACTCGGGGCTCGGCTCGTACTCCTGCGGCAGCGACTCGGCGTAGCTCGCCCGGCCCGACTGGATCGCGGCCTCGCGCTCGTGGGCCGGCGCCTCGAGGCGCGCGCCGGAGAGGTCCTTGAGCAGCCAGCCGACGTCCTCGGGCGGGTAGGAGCCGAAGCCCCCGGGGTGGGCGCCGCCGCGCAGCGGCTCGGCGTACGGCGGCTCGGCGCCGAGGTGGAGCACGACGACGGTGCACGCCGCCCGGGCGAGGGCCTCGGCGACGCTGGGCTCGCCGTGGGCCTCCGTTCCCGGGCGCCCCGGGGATCTGAGGTCCTCAGGCTCGGTGCCGGGTTCGGGCACGTAGACGATGGCGTCGAAGCGCTCTCCGGGGGTCAGGACGTTGTAGGCGTGGCGGCGGCCGGTGCCCGGCGCGCCGTCGAGGGCGTGGTCGTGGGAGGCGAACGTCAGCGCGGAGCGGACCGCGTAGCCGGGCTCGTCGTGGACGTGCACGGGCGAGCGCGTGGTCGAGGAGAAGAGGACGCCGGGGAGGTCGGCGGCGAGGGCGTCGGCGACGGCGAGGGGAAGCCCGAGGTGCTCCTCGGCGCCGAGCACGAGGACCCGGGCGTTCCGGGAGAACCCGGCGCGGGCGAGGGCCGCGGCCGCGGCGCGTGCGGTGGGGGCAGCGAGGTCCGCGAGCCGGACCCCGTGGGGCCCGGCGGTGTCGACGCCGAACCGGGCGCTCCGGGCCGTGCCGAGGTCACCCCGTAGGTGCGCGAGGTCACCCGGTGGGTGCGCGAGGTCGCCCAGTGGAGTGCCGAGGTCGCGGCCGGGGGACTCGGCCAGCCAGTGTGCGGCCCGCTCGAGCACACCGGCAGGCAGGCCCACCGATCCCTCCCCGAGGGCCACGACCGTCAGGGCGCACCCGAGCTCCCCGGCGAGCCGCTCGAACTCGGCGCGGTCCTCGGCCGAACGAAGGTCAACCAGGGTGGCGACCACGTACCGCCGGCGCGGCGAGGCTCCGACGGAGGGGCCGGCGTCGTGCGCGGCCTCCCGGAGCCAGGCGGCGTGCAGCTCGCGGACCGTGTTGAGGACGGTGCGGCCGGTGGAGAGCTCGTCGTCGACCAGCACCACGGTGGCGGCGCGGGCGAGGCGGGTGGGGTCGCTCGGCACGAGGGCGTGCCCCGTCGCGTGCGAGTGCTCCTCCTCGAAGCCGCCGAAGGGACGCACGGGCGTGCTCAGCCGAGTCGAGTGGAGGTAGTACGAACCGAGGTACTCGGCGACCACGTGCCCGAGGCCGGTGGCGGTCTCGGCGTAGCCGAGGGTCGCGATCTGCTCGCCGCCGGAGGGGGCCGGCGGCAGGGGGAGGGGCGGCGCGTCTGACGGCGCGTCCCCGGCGAGGCGGGCCAGGAGCGCCCGGGCGGCCTCCTCCAGCGGGGGCCCGGGGGGCATGCCGTCTGCGGGAGTGAGCCCCAGCTCGCGGGCCACGGCCGCGCCGAGGAGCCGGGCGGCGCCCAGGGCGAGCGCCGGCGGGGTGGGCACGTGCTTGGCGAGGACGCGCGAGACGAGCAACTGGGCCCGCTTCGGGTTGCGCCGCACCGCGAGGCCCACGAGGGCGTCGACGGGCAGGAGGCTGCCCGGCGCCGTCGCGAGCGTGATCCCCAGGCGGTCGCGGACCACCGTGCCGGGCCACTCGTCCTCCGGCGGGGTTACTTCGCGGTCCCACGGGGTGACCTCGGCGGTGTCCGTCACTTCATGCTCGCTTCCAGCAGGTCCACGAAGGTCACGTCCGGCCGGGCGACGCCGAACGCGTCGGCCCGCAGGAGGGTGCGGCGGGCCCACGCCCGGTGGGGCTTGGCCTCGTTCATCCGCACGCCCGAGCGGGAGGCGACCGCCCCGCCGCCCTCGGCCGCCATGATGTCCACGGCGTCGACGTACTCGTCGTGCGCCACGACGTGCAGCGCGTGCACGAGCGGGACATGGGAGGGGTGGATCACGGTCTTGCCGAGCAGGCCGTTGGCCAGGTCGAGCTCGATCTCGCGCAGGAGCCCGTCGAGGTTCGCGCCGAGGAGCTGCTCGCGCAGCACGCCCGAGTTCGCGGCGTCGAACGGGGTGGCGCGCAGCAGGGGCCGCAGGATCCGCTCGGTGTTCGTGTAGTGCTCCCAGACGGGACCGGAGATGACCCACCCGCCGTCGGCCCGGCCGAGGATGCCCACCACGTCCGCGATCACCTCTGCGACCACGGCCACGTGGTAGATGGTCAGGTCGCGCGAGCGCCGCAGCCCGTAGGTGGAGGCGATGTCCGTGGCCCCGATCCGCACCGACAGGATGAGCTCGCGGTGCGCCTCGAGCAGGTCGCGGACGGCGAGCAGGGCCTCCGGCCGGCTCTCCCGGTGCGTGGTCACGGGGTGCTCGATGATGGGCATGGCCCGCAGCGGGACCCGCGGGGAGAGCTCGGCGTTGAGCTGCCCGAGGGCCTCGAGGAACCGTTCGGCGCGGCCCGAGGAGTTCTCGAATTTGGGGAGCACGAAGCCCGTGAGGATCTCCGCGGCGTCCCCGAGCCGGCGGCCGAGGGCGAGCAGCTGCTCGGGGGAGCGGGGCCGCACGAACAGCAGCGGCAGCGTCCGCGCCCGGGTCGGCGCGTCGAGCCCCGCGAGCTCCGCGAGGGCCCCGGCCACGTTGTCCTCGGCGCTCTCCACGGCCGAGTCGGGGACGGCGTCCTCGAGGCACAGCACGGTGCTCGTGCAGCCGGAGCGGGCTCGGCGGAGGATCCCCTCGGCGAGGCCCGGCCGGGTGCCCGGCGTGTAGAGCGTGGCACCGAGGCCGACGGCGAGCGCCTCCGCGCCGCTGTCGGGACCCAGCTCGCGCGGCCGGCGGGCGAAGAGCCGCTCGCGGGTGCTCGTGGTGAGGTACGAGTAGTGCAGCACGGGGTCCCCCAGGTGTCGGTGCGTGCAGGAACAGGGCGGCTCCGCAAGCCGCGGGGCCGGGGCGGTCGGGACGGCCGGGTGCGCGGCCAGGCTAGCGCCGCAGGCCTCCCAGTCCCACGGTCATCGTGAAGGCGAACTCGCGCCAGATCTCGCCGTCGTCCCAGTCCTCGGGGACCGATTCGGCGCGCAGCTCGAGGAGCGCGCCGATGCGGGTCGCGGTCAGGACCGTGCGCTGGCTCGGGCCCAGGGTGCCCTGGACCGCGATGGCCGAGCCGTCGAAGGTCTGGACCGTCATGGTCCCGCCGGCCCCGATGAACAGGGCCCGGCGGAGCCTGCGCACATGGCGCAGCACCACGACGGCGTCCCGATTAACGAAGCCCACGAGCGGCCGGTTCCCGGGGGTCGGAATGGGGGTGCCGATCTGCTCCCGGTGCACGCTCTGCGCCCCCGTGGTGCGGTCCTCGCCCTCCCAGGCCGTGCCGCGCGCGCCGGTGACGAAGAGGGACCCGATCCCGGACTGGCGCGGGTTCAGGCGCACGACGGCGGCGCCCTCCGCGAGCTGGTGGAGCTCGCCGAACGCCGGTGCCGGGTACAGGCGGGACTCGAGCGCGGTCGGGCCCGGGTTGCGGGCCGTGGCGGGCGGCTGGCCCCCGGCGGCCGGGGCGGGGGAGAGGTCGAGGCCGGCGGATGCCACGCGGGCAGAGGACGGGGGAGCGGGGACCGTAGGCTCGCCGAGGTCGAGGGGGTTTCGGCTGCGCTCACCCACCGGTTCGGCGTTTCGGCGGGGCTCAACCGCCGCTTCGGCGTTTCGGCGGGGATCAACCGCCGGCGCGGGCGTCGTGACCCGCCGGGTCATGAACGGCACATCGGAGCCAGCCAGGCCCTTCATCAGAGGTCGAGCCCGAAGTCGCGGGAGACGCCGGCGAGGCCGTTCTCGTAGCCCTGGCCGAGGGCCCGGAACTTCCAGTCGTCGCGGTGCCGGTAGAGCTCGCCGAACATCATGGCCTTGATCCGGTCCCCGTGCAGCTCCGGGACGTCGAAGCGCAGGAGCTCCGAGCCGTCGGGCCGGGCGAGCCGGATGTAGGCGCTGCGCACGGCGCCGAAGGTCCCCGGGCCGCGCACCTCCGGGTCCACGTAGGCGAGGAACGCGATCTTGGCGACCTCGGCCGGGATGAGCCCGAACTCGACGTCGATCTGCTCCTGGTCGTGCGTCGCGCCGTGCGCGCCCTCCTCGCCGCCGGTGAAGCGGACGCCGCCGCCCGCCGTCGTGAGCTGATTGAAGAAGACGAGGTGCTCGGGAGAGAGGGCGCGCCCGTCCTCGCCACAGATGATCGCGAGCGAGGTGAGTTCGGACTGGGGGCCGTTGCTCGGCACGATCTGCCAGCCCATCGCCACCATCACCCCGCCGAGCCCGGGGTTCTCCGCCGTGAGGGGGGCATTGCTGCCTGCGACCATCGTGGCCATCAGAGTGCGTCTCCTTCTCGGGGTTGCGGAGCTGAGGTGAGGCGGATGCCGCCGACGTCGAACTTGTCCTGCAGGAAGCGCCCGTGGACGCTGAGCTCGGCGAGGGCCCCGGTGCGGACCTGGTTGTCCAGGTCCAGGGCTGTCGAGTGCAGGATGTCCAGCTGCTCGAGCAGCTTCTCCGACTCGGGGCTCGAGTCCGTGTGGGTGGACGGCGGCAGGGCGCGGTAGACGCGCAGCGACGTGGGGAGGTAGTCGGTGACGATCGCGTTGAGCAGGACCCGCTGCTCCGTGGAGGCGCCGTGCTCGGCGATGTAGCCGATGAGCCCTGCCAGGAGGTCGTCGGTCTGCCGGACCCGCGAGGACGCGAGCGTGGGCAGCACGGCACCCGCGCGGCGGATGGCGCTGCGCAGCGTCCCGAGGGCCTCGCGCGTCTGCTCGAGCTCCTGGGCCTGGGTGAGGGGCAGCTGCTCATCGAGGCCATGCTCGGGCTCGTGCCCGGCCCCGCCGAACAGCGATCCGAAGAACTTCCCGACCATGGATTCACCTTAGCCGCTCGCGCTGTGTTCGGCGCCGGGAAACCCTGAAGGAGGCTGTGCAGGTTCCTTCGCATGTGCTGGAATGGGCGGATGGAGACAGACCGCGTGGCCAGCCCCGAGGCTGCAGCCCTCGCCGGTGAGCTCCGGCCGGTGCTCGCCCGCCTCAGCCGCCGGCTGCGCCAGCAGGCGGACCCCGTGGACCTCACCCGGTCCCAGATCAACGTCCTCGTCCGGCTCGAGCGGGACGGCCCGGCCACCGTGAGCGGGCTCGCCCGCGCTGAAGGAGTGCGCCCGCAGTCCATGGGCGCCACCGTCGCGGCGCTCGAGGGCGTCGGCCTGCTCCGCCGCGACCCCGACCCCGCCGACGGGCGCAAGGCGCCCCTGTCCCTCACCCCGGAGGCCCGCGAGCGGTTCGCCGCCCACCGGCTCGCCAAGGAGGACTGGCTGCAGCGCACCCTGGCCCGCGAGCTGGACGCGGACGAGCTCGCCCGGCTCCGCGATGCCCTCGCGCTCCTGGCCCGCATCGCCGACGTCGCCTGAGCCCGGTTCCCGACCGAACCCCCAGCCCCAAGGAGTCCCGCAATGGCCCTCACCGCCCTCGACCCCCGCACCGCCCTCGTGGTGATCGACCTCCAGAAGGGGATCACGGGCCGGCCTCAGGAGCCCTCCGGGGCGCCGCGCATCCCGGACGTCGTCGCCGCGTCGACGCGGCTCGCCGATGCGTTCCGGGCCGCTGGCCTGCCCGTGGTCCTCGTCAACGTCGCCGGCGCCCCGGCTGGCCGGACCGACCTGGGGCGGCGCCTGCCGGCGCAGCTCCCCGACGACTTCGCGGCCCTCGTCGAGGGCCTGCACACTGCCGACGACGATGTGCTGCTCACGAAGCGCAGCGTGGGCACCTTCGCGACCACGGACCTCGACGCGGTCCTGCGCGGGCTCGGCGTGACCCAGATCGTCCTGGCCGGGATCTCCACGAGCATGGGCGTCGAGTCCACGGCCCGCGCCGCCCACGACCTCGGCTACTCGGTGGCGCTCGCGGTCGATGCCATGACCGATTTCAGCCCCGGGGCCCACGAGTACGCCGTCTCGGCCGTGTTCCCGCGCCTCGGGGAGACCGGGACCGCTCAGGACGTCCTCGGCCTGCTCGCCGCCCGGCAGGGGACCGGCGAGCGGACCGCGCCCTGACCCCTGGGCCGCTGGCGGCGCGCCCCGCCTGCCGCGGCCGAGCCGGCGCGGGCCGGGGACCCGCCGTCGTGCGCGGGCGGCGTAGGCTCTTCTCATGCCGAAGAGCCGCACGCGCAAGCCGAAGAACACCCGCCCGCGCACCACGACCTCGAGGAACGACTACGAGCGGCGGCGCCGCAGCATCGACCTCATGATCGACGGCCTCACCCCCGAGTACGTCGCGTGGGCCTCGCGGGAGGAGGCCGACCTCGCGGGCTTCGCGGCCGGCCAGCTCACCGTCGTGAAGATGTTCGTCACGATCGTCTCGAGCCTCGCCAAGGGCACGCCGTCCCTCCGGCTCGACCCTGACCACGTGGCCGGCTTCCTCCCGCCGTTCCTCGAGGACGTCGCCGCCGCCGCGGACAACGAGGACCAGTCGATCGACGACCAGCGCTACGTGATCGGCACCCTGATCGACTGGCTCACCTTCCTCGAGGAGACCGCCCGCTGGGAGGGGACCGCCGAGGAGCTCGAGGCCGTCGCCGAGGTGCTCGACGCGCAGGCCGAGGCGCTCGGCGGGATCGTGGACGAGGGGCCCCGGGCCAACCTGCCCCAGGCCAGCGAGGAGGAGGCAGCAGCCTTCGCCTCCGGTGCCCCGTTCGTGCGGCACGCCCGGGCCCTGCTCGACTGGCTCGGCACCGGCCGCGAGGTCACTCCGGACGCGACCCTCCCGGCCGACGCGCTGGCGTCCGCCGCCGAGGTGGTCGGCTCCGAGGCCCGCGCCCAGAGGCTCTGGGAGGCCATGGTCAACGCCGAGCTCGTGGACACCGCCGGCGGCGTGGCCCGCGTCGGCGAGGGCGCCGCGGATCTGGGCGGCGCCGACGGTCTCGGGCGGCTCGAGGCCCAGTTCCTCGGCACGGAGATCGTGGTGGCCGCGTGCACCGACGGCACTCCCGGGACTCCGGACGGCGAGACCGCTGCCGTGCTCACGACGATCCTCACCGCCGCGGTCCACCAGCAGCCGTTCCCCCTCGAGGACGTCGCGTCCCTCGGCACCGGCCTCGCCGAGGACGGCGAGGCCGAGGAGGACGAGGAGGAGCTCGGCCCCGGGGCCGCCCAGCAGCTCCAGGGCCTCTCCGAGGCCCTGCTGCGCGAGATCCGCGAGCTCGAGGCCCTCGGCCTCGCCGACACCTCGGACGGCATGGTCAACGTGCCGGTCGCCGCCCTCGACGCCGTGTACGACGCGGTGGTGGACTACGAGGAGGAGGCCGGGGACGAGGACGAGTTCGAGGAGGGCTTCGACGACGAGGACGAGGCCGGCGACCAGGCCTAGCCCGCGTTGCCCTCCTGCCGGCGCACGCGCTCGATGTACGGGCGCGACTTCTCCAGGCCCGTCTCGAGCGCCTGGACCGTGCTCTCCATGCTCTTGGCCGCCTGCGAGCGGAACGTGTCGATGGCATCCATCGTCTGGTAGATGTTCGCGAACGCCTTCTCGAGCGTCTGGACGGAGACGCCCGAGGAGGAGGCCTGCTGGTGGATGCGGGCGGTCTGGTCCTTCAGCATCTCCGAGGTGCGCAGGATCATGTTGTTCGTCGTCGTGTTGATCGCGTCGATCTGGTCCAGGACGAGCTTCTGGTTGGCGAGCGCCTGCGCGACGATCACGGCCGTGCGGAGGGCACTGATCGTGGTGGTGCGGGCGCGGTCCACGCCCTTGATGAGCTCGGTGTTGTTCTTCCGGATCATGTCGATCGCGAGGTAGCCCTGCACCGAGACGGCGAGCTGGGTGAGGATGTCCTGACGGCGCTGGCGCACCGGGAACAGCACGTCCGACTCGAGCTGCTGCGCGTGCTCGGTCTGGCCGCTGCGGCGGACCTCCTCGATCTTCTCGACCGTGGCCCTGTCCAGCTCCTGGGCGAAGACCGCGTACTCCGACAGCTGCTTCATCGTCTCCCAGAGGTTCGTCTTCTCCTGGGCGAGCGAGGCGTTGTCCTTCATGAGGGCGTCCTGGCCGGCCATGAGGGACTTGATGATCTTGTCCAGCTGGGTCTGGGCGGACTCGTAGCGCTGGAAGTAGCGGGCCAGCTTGTTCCCGCCCGGCACGAAGCCCAGGATCTTCCGGCCCGCACTGAGCTCCTGGCCCGGGGTGAGGTCCTCGACCGTGGAGCGCAGCTCGCCGAGCGTGGACGCGACGTACATCTGTGCGCTGTTGTTCGACTTCTTGGCGCTCGCGAGGGAGGTGCTCGAGCGGTCGAGCATGCGGCTCGAGGCGTCCGAGGACGCCACCATCTCCCGTCCGGCGAACCGGTTGAGGCCCTCGACCTTCTGCTGGAACTCCGGGCTGCGCGAGTCCATCGCGGCGATCTCGGCCACATAGGCCTTCGCCTGGCTGGCGATCTCGGTCTGGCGCTCGGTGGGGACCGGGACCATGCCGGGGGCCTGCTCCTCCTGGATGACGGGGGCGGGCTCCGGCGCCTGCAGCACGAGGGCGTTCTCGGACTCGGTGGGATCCGGCGGGGTCAGGGAGATGGACATCGGGGTGCTCCTTGCAGAAGGTGGGTGGGAGGGCTGCGTCAGCCGAGGTTCACGCCGAAGTCGGTCGCGACGCCGGCGAGGCCGCTCGCGTAGCCCTGGCCGACAGCCTTGAACTTCCATTCGCCGGCGTTGCGGTAGAGCTCGGCGAAGATCATGCAGGTCTCGCTCGCGGCGTCCTCGGAGAGGTCGTAGCGGACCACCTCGGCGTTCGTGCCCTCGTTGACGATCCGGCAGTAGGCCGAGCGGACCATGCCGAAGTTCTGCCGGCGGCTCTCGGCCTGGTCGATGCTCACCACCACGACGATGCGCTCGACGTCCGCCGCCACCTTGGTCAGGTCGACCTGGATCTGCTCGTCGTCGCCCTCGCCCTCGCCCGTGCGGTTGTCGCCCAGGTGGGTCACCGCGCCGTCGGGGGACTGCTTCTGGTTGTAGAAGATGAAGTCCGCGTCGGAGCGGACCTTGCCGCTGGCTCCCACGAGCAGCGCCGACGCGTCGAGGTCGAAGGCGTCGCCCGTCGTCGTGCGCGGATCCCAGCCGAGCCCCACGATCGCCCTGGTGAGGCCGGGATCGGTCTTGGTCAGAGAGAGGTTGCCGCCCTTGGTCAGGGTCAGTCCCGCCATGTGAAGTGCTCCTTCTTCCGTCTCGGATGCGGTGTCAGTCGAGGACGACGCCGAAGTCGGTCGCCAGCCCGGCCAGGCCGCTCGCGTAGCCCTGGCCGACCGCGCGGAACTTCCATTCGCCGCCGTGCCGGTAGATCTCGGCGAAGATCATGCAGGTCTCGCTCGCGGCGTCCTCGGTGAGGTCGTAGCGGACCACTTCCTGGCCGGTGACGTCGTTGACGACCCGGCAGAACGCGCCCCTGACCATGCCGAAGTTCTGCCGCCGCGCCTCCGCCTGGTCGATCGAGACCACGATGACGACCTTGTCGACGTCGGCCGCCACCTTCGTCAGGTCGATGAGGATCTGCTCGTCGTCGCCCTCGCCCTCGCCGGTGCGGTTGTCGCCCTGGTGGACCACCGAGCCGTCCTTGGCCTCGAGCTGGTTGTAGAAGATGAAGTCGTCGTTGTTGCGGACCTTGCCGCGGGCCGAGACGAGCAGGGCGCTCGCGTCGAGGTCGAACATCTCGCCCGCGGTGGTGCGCGGGTCCCAGCCGAGGCCCACCATGGCGCGGGTGAGGCCGGGATCGGCCTTGGTCAGGGAGAGGTTGCTGCCCTTGCTGAGGGTGAGGCTTGCCACGGTGCTCCTTGTGCTGTGCGGTGGTTCGGTGGTCTACAGGACGGCGGCCGAGGGGCCGACGAGGTCGCCCACCGTGCGGCCGTTCGCAGGCTGCCCGATGGCCGTGAACTTCCAGCCTGCACCCTCGCGGGAGAGCTTGGCCATGATCATGCCCGTGGTGGGCCCCTGCTCGGTGAGCGTGTAGCGGGCCACCTCGGGGCTGCCGGCTGCGGAGTCGTCCACGATCCGGCAGAACGCATTGCGGACCTCGTTGAACGTCTGCTGCGAGTAGCTGGTGATGACGAAGACGATGTGCTCGACCGCTCCGTTGACGGAGGGCAGGTTCACCATGATGGTCTCGTCGTCGCCCTCGCCGGCGCCGGTGAGGTTGTCGCCCGTGTGCCGGATCGAGCCGTCCTTGCTCGTGAGCTGGTTGAAGAAGACCGTGTCCAGCGGCTGGCGGCCGGCGTTGTAGAGGATGGCCGAGGCATCCAGGTCGATCTCCGCGGCGCCCCCGCCGAAGAGGCTCCCGAAGAGTCCCTTGCGGGGCTGCTCGACCGCATCCCATCCCAGTCCGAGGCGGACCTGGGTCATGCCAGAGCCGTCCTTCTTGGTCAGCGAGAGGCCCTGCCCCTTCTGCAAGCTCAGTCCCACGGTGTGCTCCTTACGTTGTCCCTACAGGGTGCGGTTGTCCTTCTCAGGCGGTGGCGGCGTGCTCGGGCTCGAGGGCCTTGCGCCGGTTGCGCATCACCGAGGCGACGAAGGCGGCGCCGATGAAGACCACGCCGATGAGGCCGGTGATGACCTCGCTGACCTCGACGCCGATCGTGATCAGGAGGATCACCGCGAGGGCGCCGATGGCCCAGTGCGCGCCGTGGTCGAGGTACTCGAATTCGTCGAGGGTGCCCTGGCGGACGAGGTAGACCGTGAGCGACCGGACGAACATCGCGCCGATCAGGCCGAGGCCGAGGGCGATGATGATCGGGTCCGAGGTGATGGCGAACGCGCCGATGACGCCGTCGAACGAGAACGATGCGTCGATGACCTCGAGGTAGAGGAACAGCATGAACGCGGCCTTGCCGGCCACCTGGATCGCCTTGTTGGGGCGCGTCCCGGCCGCGGCCGCCTGCTCGGAGGGCTCGGCGTCCTCGTCCTCGTCTCCTGTGTCGAAGAGCTCGCCGAGGCCCTGGACCAGGAAGTACGTCACCATGCCGAAGATGCCGGCCATCAGGACGCTGCCCTGGAGCTCGGGGCCGGAGAGCTGGCCGATGAGGCCGAGGGCGAAGAGCCCGACCACGAGCGAGGCCCCGTTCATCCTGCCGATCCTCGCCAGCGGCGCCTCGAACCAGTGCAGCCACTTGAGCTCGCGGTCCTCGAACATGAAGTCGAGGAAGATCATGAGCAGGAAGATGCCGCCGAACGCCGCGATCTGCGGGTGGGCGTGGTGGAGGACGTACGCGTAGGTGCCCGGCTCGTCGATGGGGCCCTTGGCCAGGGCGAGCTGGACCGCCTCGACCGGGTTGAGCTTCGCGGTGACGCCGACGATGAGCAGCGGGAACAGCACCCGCATGCCGAACACGGCGATGATGACGCCGACGGTGAGGAACATCCGCTGCCAGAACGGGTTCATGCGCTCGAGGATGCGGGCATTGACCACCGCGTTGTCGAAGCTCAGGCTCACCTCGAGGATGCCGAGGACCAGCGCGAGGAAGAGGGCCTGCGGGCCCCCGTAGACGAAGGCCACGACGAGCGCCACGGCGCTCACGCCGAAGGACCAACCGAACGTCTTCAGAAACACCTAGGGCGCAGAGCTCCTCGTTCAGGCCCGGGGTGCCGGGCGGCAATCAATAGGCTGCACGAGCCGAGGAGCGGTTCCCCCCAGACCAGCCAAGGCCCATTATGTCCCGGGCCGCCGACAGTTCTGTATCCCCCCGGTCCGAGCAGTCTCTCTCGTGTTCCAACGGGGGAGCGGCCGGGCGGGTTCCTGCCGTGCCGGTGGACGCCGGGTGGACGCCCGGTAGAGTGGTCAGCCGTGCCAGAACCCTCTCCGCGACCGCTGCCGGCCCCCTCGCCTGCAGGTACCCCGGCGCGCGGCGAGGGACCCGCGCCGGCGGGGTCGCCGTCGTCCGCCATGCTGGTCCGGCTCGCCGAGCTCGAGTCGCTCCACCGCGGGCCGGCGTGGGCGCTCACCCGCTCGGCCCCGTGGACCATCGCGGCGCTGCAGACCGCGTTCTCGCGCAACCGTCCGCAGGTGGAGCTCGAACAGTTCCACGAGGAGCTCGACGCCTTCCTCGAGGACCTCCGCGCCCACGACGCCGCCTCCGGGGCCGCGCCCACCGCCGGCGCCGCGACCGGCCGCGCCGTCGCCGACGACTGGACCCGCCGCCGGTTCCTCGCCCGCCGCGCGCACGGCGGCCGGATCGTGTACGAGCTCACCGAGGCGACGGCGCGCGTGCTGGCGTTCCTCGACTCGCTCTCCTCCGAGCGTTCCACGCTCACCGGATCACGCCTCGGCACGCTCCTCGGCGACGTGGAGAGGCTCGCGCGCGAGACCAATCCGGACACGACCGCGAGGATCGAGGCCCTCGAGGCCGAGATCGAGGAGCGGCTCGAGCTCGTGCGGGCGATGCGCGCCGGGGAGCAGACCGGGAGCCTCGACGACGAGACGGCCCTCGAGGCCGCCGAGAACATCCTCGACCTCGCCGCCGGCGTCCCCGCCGACTTCAAGCGCATGCGGGACCGCATCGAGGACTCGGTGGGCCAGCTGCGCAACCAGATCATCGAGGAGTCGCTGACCAAGGGCGCCACGATGGCCCAGGTCCTCGAGGCGGACCGTCGGCTGCGGGCCTCCAGCGAGGGCCGCACCTTCCGCTCGTTCACGGCGTTCCTGGACGACCCCGAGCAGCAGATGCGCTTCCGGGGTGCCATCTCCGAGGTCCTCTCGCGGGACTTCGCCGACGGCCTCGGGCACGAGGAGCGCGAGACCCTCCGGCACCTCGTGGCGGAGCTGCGCGAGGCCAACGCCCAGATCCAGCGCATCTATGGCAAGCTCTCGGAGAGCCTGAACACCTATGTCCAGAGCGACGACTACCGCCAGTCCGTCCGGCTCCGCGACGCGATCCGGCGGGCGGAGCAGGCCGTACGCCAGCTCCCGTACGTCCGCGAGGAGTCGGGGTTCGCGCCGGCGCCCGAGCTGTTCGGTGCAGAGTTCGAGTCCCTGTCCATGGTCAAGCTCTTCGACCCGGACGAACTCGCGCCGCCGCCCCGACTCGCCGACCCCATCTCCTTCGGGCGCGAGGACCGCGTCCGCTCCGCCCGCACGGGGAAGGCCCGGGCCGCGGCGCTGCGGGAGGCCGTGGACGTGGCCCTCGAGGCCGGTGGCGGCCGCGCCGAGCTGCCCGACATCTGGTCCCAGCTGCCCGCCGACGAGCAGCACATCAACTCGATCCGCGCGCTCCTCGGGCACCTGCTCAACCGGGGCGTGGGCTTCGGCCGGGACGCGTGGGCGCCGCTGGAATTCGAACAGGTCGACGGGACGCGGCGCACCGCCTTCGTCCCCAACACGACGGTGACCGTGGGACCGGCGGGGACGCCGGCAGCCGCCGGGAGCACCATGGCCCCTGCGACCTCCCGGGAGGAGAACTGATGGAAACTGCTGCCGAGGTCACCCCTTTGGACGCCGAGGTCGCCCCGGAGGAGCCGTTCGTGCCCGGCACGGCCCTGTACGACGGCGACACCGGCGTCCTCCCGCTGCGGGTCCGCCACGTCCTGGTGCGCCTTCTGAAGGGCCCGTACCTCGACGGCGGCCGCGACGAGAAGGCCTGGACCACGCTGCTGGACCACGAGGACGTGCTGCGCTCGCGGCTGTCCGAGCTCTTCCTGAGTCTCCACATCGACCACGAGCGCAAGATCGCCGTGCTGCGGCCGGTGGACCCGGAGCTGCTGGGCACGGCCTCGCGCGCCACGGTCCTGCGCCAGCAGCGCGCGCTCAGCCGGGTCGAGACCATCCTCCTCCTCCGGCTCCGACTGCTTCTGGACCGGCATGCCACGGCCCAGACGGAGCCCACCGTCACGCTCGAGGAGCTCGCCGACGTCGTGGCCCACTACCAGCCCGCCGAGGAGCAGGACGCGCTCCGGGACGCCGATACCGTCCAGCGCGCGGTCGCCAAGCTCCAGGCCCGCCGCCTCCTCATCCCCACCCCGCTCGAGGACGTGTACCTCATCTCCAACGCCCTGCCGCTCGCCCTGCCGTTCGAGAACATCGGCGACGTCACCCGGCACCTCGAGGCCGTCGCCGCGGCGGGGCCCTCGCGGGATGGGGGTCCCGCGGACGACGCCGGCCAGGTCGCCTTGGGCGTGGACCCCGCCGCGGGAGACGGGGACGCGCCAGGCGAGGCCGAGGGCGCGGACAGCCCCGACGAGGCCGATCCCCTGGAAGACGTCGGAAACCCTGACCTCGGCGTCCCACGGGGCGACCTCGGCGCATCCGGCGAGACGGAGGGGCTCCTGTGAGCGTCGCGACCATGCTCCCGCTCGGGACGGACATCAATCCCGGCCAGTACCGGCTCAGCCTCGTCCAGGTGGTCAACTGGGGCACGTTCCACGGCGCCCACACGATGCACGTCGACCGCGCCGGCACCATGCTCACGGGCAACTCGGGCGTGGGCAAGTCGACACTGTTCGACGCGATCGCCCGCGTGTTCGACGCCCGCCCGCGCTCCAACGAGGCCGCAGCGGCCCGCGCCGGGCACAGCGAGGACCGCCGCACCACCTACACCTACATGCGCGGCAAGGTCGGCGACATGGCCGTGGGGGAGGGCCGCGCGAGCGCGTTCCAGCGCCCGGGGGCCACCTGGAGCGCCGTCGCCCTCACGTTCGACAACGCGGCCGGCACCTCCTACACGCTCACGGCGCTGTTCGACCTGCCCAAGAACGGCACCGAGTCCAGCCTCGGCCGCTTCTACCTCATTGACTCGGTGCCGCTCGACGTGGCCGCGGTCGAGGGGATCATCGGCCAGGCCCAGGGCCGGCGCTTCACCCGCAGCGGGCTCGAGGCCGTCTTCCCCGAGGCGCAGGTCTTCGACGTCCACAAGAACTTCGCCGAGCGCTTCCGCCGGCTCCTGGGCATCTCGAGCGACCAGGCGCTCCCGCTCCTGCGCGTGATCCAGGCCGGCAAGGGCCTCGGCGGCAGCGTCAACAGCTTCTTCCGGGATCAGGTCCTCGACCCGCCCGCCACGCTCGCGGCCGCCGACGAGGTGGTCGAGGAGTTCAGCAACCTCATGTCCATCCGGGCCCGGCTCGAGGACATCAGGCTCCAGCGCGACCAGCTCGCCCCCGTTCCCGGCCTGAACCAGGAGTACGAGGCGGCCCTGACCGAGGCGGCCCGCCTGCGCGAGCTCGCCGACGAGCCCTTCGACGCAGTCCGGCAGGCCCACGCCGTCGCCGTCCAGGAGCGGCTCATCGCCGGTATCCGCGACCGCGCCCAGGCGAAGGCGAAGGAGCTCTCCGCCGAGCGCCACCGCCGCGACGCCCTGGCCACCGAGCTGCGTTCCCTCGAGGCCGAGTACAACAGCGCCGGCGGCAACCAGATCTCCGCCCTCGAGCAGGCCCGGGACAACGCGACGGTCGGCCTGCGCCTGCGCCGCGAGGTCGAGGCGGCCGCGAAGGAAGGCCTGCACGACGCCGGCCTCGACCTCCCGTTCTCGGCCGAGGGCTGGGATGCGGCGCACCGCCGGGCCGCCGAGGCCCTCGCCGGGCTCGAGGGGGATACGGCGGTGCTGCGGGAGGCCCGCTTCGACGCGTTCGAGGCCCACGCGACCGCCAAGCGAGAGCTCGCCGAGGCCCGTTCGGAGCTCTCGGCCCTCGCGCAGAGCAAGAGCCTCCTGCCCCAGCACGCGGTCGAGAACCGCGCCGCGATCGCCTCGGCCCTCGGCCTCGACGAGGACGAGATGCCGTTCGGCGGGGAGCTGATCGACCTCGCCGAGGACGAGGAGCGGTGGCGCCCGGCCGCGGAGCGGGCCCTGCGCTCGCTCGCGACGACGCTGCTCGTCCCGGGGGAGCATTTCGCGGCCGTGACCCGGTGGCTCGACGCGAACCCGGTGCGCGGGGCGCTGCGCGCCGTCGACCTCTCCGGCCGCGTGCCCGGCGCCGAGGCCGCCCTGGCCGCGGCGGGGGAGCGCGACCTGCTCTCCAAGCTCGAGGTCGTCGAGGGCCCGGCCGGCGACTGGGTGCGCGAGCGCATCGCCGTGGACTTCGCCTACACGTGCGTCGAGGACCCGGACGAGCTCGCCGGCCTCGACCGCGGGCTCAGCCTCGGCGGCGTGGTCAAGCGCGGGCGCGGCACCGTTGAGAAGGACGACCGCTTCGCGGCCCGCGCCGACTTCGTCCTCGGCTTCGACAACGCGGCCAAGATCGAGCTCCTCGCCGCCCGGGTCCTCGAGCTCGAGGCCTCCCTCGCCGCCGCGGCCGAGGCCGCCCAGGCCAGCGAGGACTCCCACCAGGGACTCTCCCGTCGGCTCGAGGCGCTGCGGCGCGTGGCCCGGGACGAGAGGGCGTGGGAGGAGGTCTCCTCCGCGGCGGCCGAGGAGGAGCTGCGCCGCATCGGCACCCGCCTCGAGGACGCGCTCGCGGCCCAGGGCGACCTCGAGCCGCTGCGGGCCAAGGTCGAGGCGGCACGCGCCGAGCACCAGGCCTCCACAGAGGCCGCCGCGGTGCTCCAGAGCGAGTACCGCCAGCTTGATGCCCAGCTCGTCACCGCCGACCGCCTCCTCGAGGCCGCGCGGACCCGCCTCGCCGACGCCCCGCCGTCGGCCGCCGCGGCCGGCACGCTCGGCCCGCTGTTCGAGGAATTCGGCCAGGCCGAGGACCAGCACGACCTCGAGCGGATCGCCGCCGAGGTCCACGGCCGCCTCGCCGCCCGGGTCCACGCCGCGGAGAGCCGTGCCCAGGCCGCGGCCGAGCGGCTCACCCGGATCTTCGAGCAGTTCCAGCGCGACTGGGGCCCCGTCGTCGCGGCGGACCACGGCGTCTCGATCGGGGCCGCGGCCGCGTTCGAGGCCCGCTACCGGCAGATCGTCTCGGAGGGCCTGCCCGCGCAGGAGGCGCAGTTCCGGGAGTTCTTCGCCCAGCGCACGCACGAGTCCTTCTCGACCCTGCTGCACCTGCTCGACGAGGAGCGCCGCGGCATCGCGGCCCGCATCCTGCCCCTGAACTCGATCCTCGCCGGGGTGGACTTCCACGACGGCTCGTACCTCGAGCTGGACATCCGCCAGACCGTCCCGGCGTCCGCGAAGCAGTTCAAGGAGGCGATCGTCTCTGCGCTCAGGGCGCGCCACGCGCCGTCGTCCGCCGGTTCCGCAGCGCCGCACGACGCCGGCTCCGCCGCCCGGGCCGGGAGCGGCACCGCCGGGAGCGGCACCGGGGAGGACCAGCTCACCGTCCGGTACAAGACGCTCGAGGCGCTCGTGAAGCGGCTCGCGTCCCAGACGCCCGAGGACCGGAGGTGGCGGTCCGAGGTGCTCGACACGCGCTCGCACGTGTTCATCTCGTGCAAGGAGCACCGCGTCTCGCGCGACGCTGCCGCGGGCACGGCGCGGGACGAGGTGTTCGTGCACGCGGACACGGGCTCGATGTCCGGCGGCGAGCGGCAGCGCTTCACCGCGTTCATCATGGCCGCGGCCCTGAGCTACCAGCTGGGCATCGCCGAGCACGGGTTCACCGGCTACGGGACGGTCATGATGGACGAGGCGTTCGTGCTCGCCTCCGAGGAGTTCGCGGGCCAGGGCATCGCGGCCCTGCACGAGTTCGGCTTCCAGCTGCTCCTCGCGGCCCCGGAGAACGTGATCGACCTCTCGCGCTACCTCGGGTCCGTCACGGAGATCCTCCGGGACAAGCGCACCAACCGGTCGGGGCTCATCGAGGGCCCGGCGGTGCCCGGGGGTCCGATCTCCCAGGCGAACCCGGTGGACATCGTGCTGCGCTGACGGTCCCGCTGCCGCCCCGGCGCGCTTCCAGCTGCCGTTGAGGCTCCGGCGCTAGCGTGGGGGCGCGTCCCGGCTGGGCGCGCCCCGAGTCCACTGAGAGGTACCCCGCATGCGCCGACCCGAGGACGCGTCCTTCCGCAACCTGTACCAGAAGTCGCTCGCGTACGACCGCCGGTGGACCTACCGCCGCCGCCGCGCGGCCGTGCTCGCTGGGGTCGTCGCGGTCGCGCTCGTCCTCGGGGCGGGGGCTTGGGCGGCCGCCACCTACTTCGGCTTCGAGAACGGGATCCGGCGTTCGGACGCCCTGACCGGCGGCAAGGGCCTGGACCAGGACGTCAACATCCTCCTCATGGGCCTGGACTCGCGCCTCGACGAGAACGGCAAGCCGCTGAGCCAGGAGGAGTACGACGCGCTCCACTCGGGCAGCTCGGACGACGGCGGCTACAACAGCAACGTCCTCATGGTCCTGCACGTGCCCAAGGACGGCAGCCGGGCCACCATCATCTCGGTCCCCCGCGACGACTACGTGGACCTCGCAGGCTCCCCCGACGGCATCCAGCAGGGCAAGGTCAAGCAGGCCTACGGCTACGCGATGGACCAGGCGATGCGCGAGCTCGCCGCCAGCCCCAACGGCAAGAGCCAGGACGAGATCTACCAGGCCGCTAGGGACGCCGGCCGCAAGGCGGAGATCTCCACCGTCGAGAACTTCCTGAACATCAGGATCGACCACTTCGCCGAGGTCACCATGGCCGCCTTCCTCTCCGTCGCGAAGGCGGTCGCCCCCATCACGGTGTGCCTGCAGGAGGCCACGCAGGACTCCTACTCGGGGGCCGACTTCAAGGCTGGCGTCCAGCAGATCAGCGCCCAGCAGGCAGTGGCGTTCGTCCGGCAGCGGCGCGACACCTCCGGCTCCGGGGTGGCGCTCAGCGACCTCGACCGCTCGCGCCGCCAGCAGGCATTCATCTCCTCGCTCGCGACCCAGCTCAAGCAGAAGGGCACGTTCACGGACCTCGGCAGGGTCACCGGGATCCTCGATGCCCTCAAGGACAAGATCGCCGTGGACCAGGGCCTGAACCTCATCGACTTCGGGCTCAAGGCCAAGCAGCTAACCGAGAACAAGACGAAGTTCGTGACCCTGCCGATCGTCCAGTTCGGCACGAGCGACACCGGCGAGTCCGTGAACATCGTGGACAAGCAGGCCATCCAGGCCCAGGTCGCCGACTTGCTGCACCCGAAGCCGGCGCCTGCCTCCTCGGCCGCCGCGCAGCCCGCCCAGCCGGCGCCCGCGGCGCCGGCTACGGGGTCCTCGGACGGCGCGAGCACCCAGGGATCTGGCGCGCCGGGGCCGGGCGCTGGACAGGACTCGTCCACGGGCCAGGCGCCGGCCGGGCAGGCTGCGTCGGGGCAGGCTCCGCCGGCGGCCGCGTCGCCGTCGCCGTCCTCGACGTTCAACGCCGGCGACTGGTCCGACGCCCTCGTCGGCGGCGGGGTCCCCTGCGTCAAGTGACGCGCTGAGGAGTCATCTCCGTCCCCTTGAGGGTCACGTCCGTCGGGGTGAGGGGTCACGTCCGTGGCCGTTGCCTCGCGTTCACCCTCCCGTCGGCCGCCGGTAGCACGCCGCCCCTAGGCTCGCCGGGTGGCAGGCGGTGTGCGCGGGAACGGGAAGAGGTTCGTCGCCCTGGGCGACTCCTTCACCGAGGGCGTGGGGGACTGGAACCCCGCCCTGCCCAACGGCGTGCGCGGATGGGCCGACCGCGTGGCCGAGAAGCTCGCCAAGGCCGAGAAGGGCTGGGAGTACGCGAACCTCGCGGTCCGGTCGAAGCGGCTGCGCCAGATCGTCGCGGACCAGCTCGAGCCGGCGCTGGCCATGGAGCCCACGCTCGTGACCCTCTACGCGGGGGGCAACGACATCCTCGACCTCGGCACCGACATGGACCAGCTGCTCGGGCAGTACGAGGACCTCGTGCGCCAGCTCGCCGCGACCGGGGCGACCCTGGTGCTGTTCACGGGGTACGACGTGAAGGTCAACCCCCTGCTCGAGCCGCTCAAGCACCGCAACTGGCAGTACAACGAGCGCGTCCGCGGCCTCGCGCGCGAACTCGGCGCCGTCCTGGTGGACTACTGGTGCTTCGACGAGTATGCCGACCGGCGCATGTGGGACACCGACCGCCTCCACATGTCCAAGGCCGGCCACAAGTTCCTCGCCCGCCAGGTGCTCGACCAGCTCGGGTACCCCCAGAGCGCCAAGCAGCGCGGGCGCGAGCCCCGGATGCGGCGCGGCCCGCGCGAGTGGGTCGCAGCACAGAGGGCGTGGCTCGGCGACTGGGTCGTGCCCCTCATCGGTCGGAAGATCCGCGGCGTGACCCTCGGCGACGACCTCTCCCCCCGCTGGCCCCGCCCGGTGAAGGTCCCCCGCAAGGGCGGCCTCCGCCGCTACGCCGAGCATCCCGAGGTCCTCGAAGGCACGCCGGGCTGGGCCCGGAAGGCGCTCTAGCGCCAGCGGCCGACCCGTGCGGGAGGCGGCGTCACGCGGGAGGCGCGGGGCGGCGTCGTTCGTGCCGGGCGCGTAGTCTGGGCGGGTGCCTGACGTCTCAACCATCGCCGTGCCGTGCCCCCGAAACCGCTGAACCGCAGCGAGGGGATCAGCGCGCCGTGGCTGTTGGTCCTTGCGTTCCTTTCCATGACGGCGCCGCTCTCGACCGACCTGTACCTGCCGAGCTTTCCGCGCGTGCAGCAGGAGTACGCCGCGACGGCCTCCGGCGTGCAGCTCACGCTCACGGGTTTCCTGCTCGGGATGGCGGCGGGGCAGCTCGCGTTCGGCTCGATCTCGGACAAGTTCGGCCGGCTCAGGCCGCTGCTCATCGGTAACGTCGGCGCCATCCTCTCCTCGATCGCGGCCGCGCTCGCGCCCAACCTCGAGGTGCTCATCGCCGCCCGGCTCGGGCAGGGGCTGTTCGGCGCAGCGGGGATCGTGATCGCCCGGGCCATCATCGTGGACCTCACCCGCGGCTCGGAGACGGCCCGCACCCTCAGCCTCCTCATGACCGTCAACGGGGTGGCGCCGGCGGTGGCGCCGTCGCTCGGGGCGCTGCTCGAGGGGCCCATCGGGTGGCGCGGGATCATGTGGACCCTCGCCGGGCTGTTCGCGCTCATGATGCTCAGCGTCTCGTCCGTGGTCCGCGAGACGCTCCCGCCCGAGTCCCGCGGGGAGCACGGCATCCTCGGCGGCCTCGCTCAGCTGTTCAAGGTGCCCCGGTATCTCGGGTACGCGGGGCTCTTCGCGACCTCGTTCGCAGCGATGATGTCCTACATCCCCGCCTCGCCGTTCGTGTACCAGGTGGTCATGGGCCTGCCGCCGCTCGCGTACGGGGCGCTCTTCGGGCTCAACGCCGCGGGGCTCATCGTTGCCGGGTACATCTCGTCCCGGCTGGTCAAGCGCATCCCTGCGCAGCGGATCGTGGGCGTGGCGGCGCCGCTGCTGCTGCTCTTCTGCGTGGCCATCCTCGCGCTCGCCCTCGCGCCCGTGCCGCGATGGCTCCTTGCGATCCCGATCTGGTGCGCGGTGACGAGCGTGGGCTTCCTCATGGGCAACTCCTCCGCGCTGGCCCTCGACGCCGTGCGGCACGTCTCAGGCAGCGGTTCGGCCGTGCTCGGGGCCGTCCAGTTCGTGTTCGGCGCGATCGTGTCGCCGCTGTCCGGGCTCGCCGGAGACCGGACCGCCGTGCCGATGGCGGTGATCATGACGGTGGCGTCAGCGGTGGCGGCGGTGCTCGCACTCGCACTGCGGCGCCGGCACGGCTGAGGGGGGGGCCTGGGGCGCGGCCGGGCGGCGGGGCTGTCGGGCTGAAACCGCTCGGCGCGCGGGGCCTGCGGCCGGCTGAAGGAAAGCGCCCTGCCCTTCGGTCAGAACCTCCGGCTGAAGACGGGGGCTCCGACCGAAACGCAGGGTCCTCCCGAACGACTGCTGGGTGGAGCGGTGCGGAGGACGCCGCGGCGGGCTACGCGCTCCTCAGCCGAGCCGTCTGCCCAGCCTGCAGGACCGGCCTACCGGCCGAGGTCCGCGGGCACGAAGCTCCACAGCTCGGCAGACATGCCCACCGGGCGCTGGCGCTCCCCGCCCTCGGCGCCTGCGTCTGCGCCCGCCGCGCCCTCGCCCGCGGCGCCCGCACCTTCGGGCCGGCCGTGCCCGCGCCCGAACGAGGCCGAGTTCTTCCACGCTTCGAAGCTGTCCTCGTCGGCCCAGCGCGTCACGACGAGCCAGACGTTCCGGCCGTCGGTCGGCTGCAGCAGCTCGAAGCCCTCGAAGCCGGGCTGGCCGTCCACCGCCCCGGCGCGGGCGGCGAAGCGGCGGGCAAGCTCGTCGCCGGAGTCGGCGGGAACGGTGATGGCGTTGATCTTCACGATGCTCATGCACGGATCCTGCCAGAGCAGTCTGGCCGCCGACTGGAAGCCGCCCGTCGCCGCCGAGGCGCCGCGGGCCCACCCCGCCCGCGCAACGACCCCGCCCGCGCAACCTCCCCCGCGCAACCTCCCCCGCGCAACCTCCCCGCCACGTGCCGTCGATAGACTCGCCCCAGCGGCCGAGAAGGGGCCCGCGGAGCGAAGGAGCACCGACGATGACCACGTGGCGGATCAGGGACTTCCACCCCTCGGACCTGGACGGGATCCTGCACCTCTGGAGCGCGATGACGGCCTCGGGCATCGAGCCGGTGTACTCGCTCTCCGAGGTCCTCGCGAGCTGCCAGAAGGATGTGGCCGTCGTGGCCCTGCACGGCGACGACGTGGTCGGGGCCGCGGTGGGCCGGGCAGCGCACGAGCAGGGCTGGATCGTGTTCCTCGCGACCCTCCCGGAGTGGCGCTCCCGCGGGATCGGCACCGCGCTCCTCGCCGCCCTCGAGAACCGCATGGCGCCCCTGGGCCTGGCCAAGCTGTCCGCGCTCATGCCGGACACCGAGACCCGCCTCGAGGCCTTCCTCTCCCGCGGATTCAAGGACGTGCAGAACCTGCGCTTCTTCGAGCGGCAGATCCCGGTGCAGCGGACCGAGCTCGAGCCCCTGGCCCAGCTGGGCGGCCGGGTCCTCCCGCGCGACCTGTGGGACAAGGTCGCGGGCATGAAGCGGGAGAAGCAGCTCCTCGAGCGCCGGCTCGTGCTTCCGCTGGCCCAGGCCGAGCTCGCCGACGAATTCGGCGTGGTGCCCCCGCGCGCCGTCGTGCTCTTCGGCCCGCCCGGGACGGGCAAGACGACGTTCGCGAAGGCGATCGCCTCCCGCCTCGAATGGCCGTTCGTCGAGGTGTTCCCGTCTCGGCTCGCCGCCGGGCCGGAGGGCCTCGCGGGGGCGCTGCGCACCACGTTCCTGGAGATCTCCGAGCTCGAGCACGCGGTGGTGTTCCTCGACGAGGTCGAGGAGATCGCCTCCCACCGCGCCGGCGACCCGCCGAGCCCCAACCAGGGCGTCACCAACGAGCTGCTCAAGATCATCCCGGCGTTCCGCGAGCAGCCCGGCCGCCTCCTCGTGTGCGCGACCAACTTCATCCGAGCCCTCGACTCCGCCTTCCTGCGCCACGGCCGCTTCGACTACGTGATCCCGATCGGCCTCCCGGACACCGAGGCTCGCCGGGCCATGTGGCAGCGCTTCATCCCCGAGGCGGTCCTGCCGGAGGTGGACGTGGAGCAGCTCGTGGCGCACACCGAGGGGTTCTCGCCCGCGGACATCGAGTTCGCGGCACGGTCCGCGTCGCAGCGCGCGCTCGAGAAGGCCGTGTACGCCGCGGAGCCGGTGCCGGAGCCGGTGCCGGTGGCGGGAATGGCGGGATCGCCCGCGGCAGGCGGGGCCGTCCACCGCGACGCCGGTGACCTCGCGCACGACGCCGGCCTGCCCGCCGGCGGCGCTGACCTCGCCGGCGGCTCCGCGCCAGATCAGGAGCCGAGGCCCGCAGGCACCCCGGACGGCTCCGGCCCCACGGCCGCCCCGGCCCGCCGGGGACCCAGCACCCAGGACTACCTCGAGGCCATCGCCGAGACGAAGACGACCGTGAGCGAGGAGGTCGCGGCAGCGTTCCTCGAGGACATCGAGCAGCTGGCGCGCGTCTGAGCGGGGGCCCCCGCGGGCGTCGCCGTTGGCGCGCATCCGGGCCGCGTCGCGGACACGGCGGTGCCCGCGCGGGGCGGCCGATGTGATGCGGCCCCCACCCTCGTGGGAGAGTTGGACCATGACCGCGCAGCACGCCCACGCCGTCTCGGGCCCCGACGGCCCCCGCACCGCCGGCGCCGGGCCCAGCGGCGGGGCGCCCGCCACCGCCACAGCCCCCGCAGCACAGCCCACCGCCGCCGCGCCGGTCCCGGAGTGCGCGGGAGCCTCGCCCCGCCTCAAGCCGCTGTTCCGCCTCGCGCAGCGCGTCGCGCAGAGGTGGAACGATCTGCGCACCCGCCAGGCCCAACGGGGGGACTACGTGGCCCAGGTGGTCGCCTACCGCGGGTACGGGTCCACGCGGCGGGTGCGGGTGCTCGGCCGCGTCATGTACTCGCGGCCGGGGCTCCACGGCGAGTCGGACGCGTTCAACAACTTCCGCGGCTGGGTCTCGTTCACTTCTGTGCCGATCCAGCACGCCGAGGTGACGGTCGAGATCGGGGTGACGCGCGCCGTCGTGCATGCCGACGCGGGTGGGGTGGTCGACGCGCTCGTGGACGTGGAGCTCGAGCCGGGCTGGCACGAGGTGCGGATGAGCGCGGACGGCGCCGAGCCGGACGTGGCACAGGTGCTCGTGGTCGAGCCGGGGGCAGGCTTCGGGATCGTCTCCGACATCGACGACACCGTCATGGTCACAGCTCTCCCGCGGCCGTTCCTCGCCCTGTGGAACACCTTCGTGCTCAGCGAGCGGGCGCGCACGCCCACCCCGGGCATGGCGGTGCTGCTGGACCGGCTCGCGACCGAGCATCCGGAGGCGCCGATCGTGTACCTCTCGACCGGTCCGTGGAACGCCGCGCCCACGCTCCAGCGGTTCCTGGGCCGCAACCTGTACCCGGCGGGCCCGCTCCTGCTCACGGACTGGGGGATGACCCCGGAGCGCTGGTTCCGCTCGGGCCGGGACCACAAGCGGGAGAACCTCGAGCGACTCGCCGCCGAGTTCCCGGGCATCCGCTGGCTCCTCGTGGGCGACAACGGCCAGCACGACGAGTCCATCTACGCCGAGTTCGCCGCCGAGCACCCCGACTCCGTGGCCGCGGTCGCGATCCGGGAGCTCTCGGCCAGCCAGGCGGTCTTCTCGGGCGGCACCACGCACGACGCCGCGGGGGGAGCCTCCCGCCCCGGCCTCACCTGGGCCTCGGCGCCCGACGGCGCGGGGCTGGCGCAGCAGCTCGAGTCCGCCGGGGTCCTCTGACCCGGTCCCTCCCGTCTGGAGGTCACCTTCTGAGGGTCACCTCCTGGGGGCAGGCTCGCCCACCCCTTGTTTTCGCCCCCCGCCTCGGGGGAAGAATGGCCCATGACCGTCCTGGTGAGGTCCCTCGAGACCGCTGTCCCGTCCACCGTGCTCAAGCAGGCCGAGGCCCGCGACGTGTTCGCAGCGCAGGAGGGCCTCACCCGCCTCGGCCAGCGCCTCGTCACGACGTGCTTCGACGCCGCCGCGATCGAGACCCGCTACTCGGCCCTCGCGGAGTTCTCGTGGGACCGGCCGGACCACGATCCGGACTTCTTCGACCCCTCCACGGGCCGGCTCCTGAGCCCGAGCACCAAGACCCGCAACGACGTGTTCGTCCGCGAGGCCACGCCCCTGTTCACCGACACGGCGCGCCGGGCCCTCGACAACGCGGACGGGATCGCGCCCGAGGACGTCACCCACGTGGTCACCGTCTCGTGCACCGGGTTCTTCAACCCCGGCCCCGACTACCGGATTGTGCGCGACCTCGGCCTGAGCCCGTCCGTGCAGCGCTTCCACCTCGGCTTCATGGGCTGCTATGCCGCGTTCCCCGCCCTGCGCATGGCCAAGGCGTTCTGCGACGCGGACCCGAATGCCGTGGTCCTCGTGGCGATCGTCGAGCTATGCACCCTGCACGTGCGCAGCTCCAACGACCCGGACACCATCCTCGGCGCCTCCCTGTTCGCCGACGGCGCGGCCGCCGCGGTGGTCACGGCCCGTGACCTGCCCCTGACCCGCCCGGCGGTGAGCCTCGACGCCTTCGAGACCACGCTCACCCCGGTCGGCGAGGAGAACATGGCCTGGAACATCGGCGACCAGGGCTTCGAGATGGTCCTCGGCACCTACGTCCCCCACATCATCGACGACCACATCACCGGCGCCCTCGAACCCCTCCTCGCCCGCGACGCCTCGCTCGTGGGCCGCCCGCACGCCGAGATCGAGCACTGGGCCATCCACCCCGGCGGCCGCAGCATCGTGGACAAGGTCGTGGCCCGCCTCGGCCTCTCGCCGCAGCAGGGCGCGCCCGCCTACGAGACCCTGCGCGAATTCGGCAACATGTCCAGCGCCACCATCATGTTCGTCCTCGAGCGGATCCTCGCCCTCCCGGACGGGGACACGGACGACGCCGCCTCCTCGCCGAGCGCGGGAGGCTCGCCCGGGTCGGATCCCGGCTCGCCCGGGGCAGAACGGATCTGCGCCATGGCCTTCGGCCCCGGCCTGACCGTCGAGACGGCCCTCATGACCCGGAAGCTCCCGTGAGCCGGGGCGCCTGAGGACGGCGGGCCGGGCATGGGCTCCTGAGGATGGCCGCCGGGCGGCACGACGTGGTCGTGGTGGGCGCGGGCCCCGTGGGGCTCTGCTTCGCGGTGCTGCTCGCAGACCGGGGCCTGGACGTCGCGGTCCTCGAGGCCAGGCCCGAGCGCGGCCGGCACACCCGGGCGATCGGCGTCCACCCGCCCGGGCTGCGGGTCCTGGCGCGGGCAGGCGTCGCGGACCGGGTCGCCGCTGCCGCCGTGCCCATCCACGAGGGCGCCGCGCGCGCCCGCGACTCGGGCGCCGCCTGTACGGTGGCGCGGATCGCCTTCCGGCCGCCCGTGCTCGCCGTGCCCCAGTGGGCCACCGAGGAGGCGCTCGAGGGCCGGCTCGCCGAGCTCGCGCCGGGGGCCCTGCGCCGCGGCGTGCGGGCGGTGCGGGCCGAGCACGAGGTGGGGGGCGCCGTCGTGCGCTGCGAGGACGGGGAGCGCGTGGCGGGCCGCTGGGTCGTCGCGGCCGACGGCGCCCGCTCGCCCCTGCGCGCGGGCCTCGGCATGCCCGTGCGCACCCGCGCGCTGCCGGACGCGTACCTGATGGGCGACTTCGCCGACGCGACCGGGGACGGGGCGGCCGCGGTGCTGCACCTCGAGGCGGCGGGGATCGTCGAGTCGTTCCCGCTGCCGGGGGGCGTGCGGCGCTGGGTCGCGCACGTGCCCGAGCCGGCCCTGGACCCGTCGGCCCGCGACCTCGCCCGGATCGTGGGGGAGCGGACCGGGGTTCGGCCGGACCCGTCCACGTGCACGATGCTGAGCGCGTTCACGGTCACCGAGCGGCTCGCCGCCCGGCTGCGCTCCGGCAGGGTCCTGCTCGCCGGCGACGCCGCGCACGAGGTGAGCCCGATCGGCGGGCAGGGGATGAACCTCGGCTGGCTCGACGCCGAGGCCCTCGTGCCGCTCATCACCGCGGACATCCGGGGCCCCCGGGACTCCTCCGGTGACGGGTGGCCCGAGCTGTGGGCCGCGGCCGAGGCGGAGCGGCTCCGGGCCGCGCGCTTCGCGGCCCGGCAGGCGAGGGTCAACATGGCCCTCGGCCGCGCGCTGCCAGGGGGCGTCATGGCCGCCCGCAACGCGGCCTTCCGCGCGCTCTACCGCGTGCCGTGGCTCGCCGAGCGTACGGCCGCGCGCTTCACGATGCAGGGCTGACGCCGGACGACCCCTGTCCACACCCGCAGGAGGTGACTCCCAGGACATGACTCCCAGACCCAGTCTGGGAGTCACCTCCTGAAGGTCACCTTCTGGGGGCCAGGTCCTGCGGGTCGAGCACCCAGGGGTCGCGGGGGAGCGCTGCAGGATCGAACGCGACGAGCGCCTCCGGGAGCGTGGCGGGCAGCCCGAGGGATCCCAGGAGCAGCCCCGTCACCTCCTCGGGCCCGACGCCGGCCGCCGCCAGCGCGCCGAGTGTCACCGCGCCGTCACGCTTGGCCAGCCGGCGACCGGCGGGGTTGAGCACGAGCGGCACATGGGCGTACTCGGGGACGGGCACCCCGAGGAGCCCGGCGAGGTAGGCCTGCCGCGGGGCGGAGGGGAGCAGGTCGTCGCCGCGGACCACCTGGTCGACGCCCTGGGCGGCGTCGTCCACGACCACCGCGAGGTTGTACGCCACGACCCCGTCGTTGCGCCGCAGCACGAAGTCGTCCACGATCCCCGAGTACCTCCCGTGGAGCACGTCCGTCACGGCCCAGTCGGTGACCGAGGCGCGGAGGCGGATCGCGGCGGGACGCTCCGCGCGGCGTCGTGCGCGCTGCGCCTCGGTGAGGTCGCGGCAGGTGCCGGGGTACGCGCCCTGCGGGGCGTGCGGCGCGCTCGGAGCCTCGTGGATCTCGCGGCGGGTGCAGTAGCACTCGTAGGTGAGGCCCGCCGCGGCCAGGCGCGCGATCGCGTCCTCGTAGAGCCCGCCCCGCTCGGTCTGGCGGACCACCTCGCCGTCCCAGTCGAGGCCGACGGCGGCGAGGTCCCTCAGCTGGACCTCCTCGGCTCCCGCACGGGCCCGGTCCAGGTCCTCGACGCGCAGGATGAACCGCCGGCCCGCCGACCGGGCGAAGAGCCACGCGAGCAGCGCCGTGCGGAGGTTGCCGAGGTGCAGCTCGCCGGAGGGGCTGGGGGCGAAGCGTCCGGCGCCGGAGGTCATGCCGTCTACGCTAGCGGGCTCAGTGTTCGCCGAGGGCCTTCTTCACCGCCGGCACAATCTCGGTGGCCAGCAGCTCCACGGACGCCGCCGTCTCCGCGAACGGGAGCGTTCCCAGGCCCACCTGGGCCATGAACCGGCTCGTGCCGAGGGCCTCGTGCGTGGCGAGGATGCGCTCGGTGACCTCGGCGGGGCTGCCCACGAGGAGGCCGCCGCCGGGGCCGGCCCACGCGTCGAACTGCTCGCGCGGGAATGTCCCCGCGGGCCGCGGCATGTTCTGTCCGATGTAGGCGGCGTAGTGGGGGTAGAACGCGTCGCGGGCCTCCTGGGAGGTGCGGGCGGCGTAGAAGTGGCTGCCCGTGCCGACCTTCAGGGACGACGCCGCGTGCCCGGCCTGGGCGCCGGCCGTCCGGTAGAGCTCGACGAGCCGCACGAAGTGCTGGTGCCCGGACAGGAGCGCGAGGAACAGCGGGACTCCGGCCTGGCCGGCCCGGACGAAGCTCGAGGGGGTGCCGCCCACGCCGCGCCAGATCGGCAGCCGTTCCTGGAGCGGGCGCGGCGCGATGGCCGCCTCGTGGAGGGCATGGTGCGCGCGCGGCCGGGTGCCGGCGCCCGGGGCGGGCCACGTGACGTCCGCCTGCTCGCGCATCTGCAGCAGGAGCTCGAGCTTGTCCTCGAAGAGGGCGTCGTAGTCGGCGGGATCGTAGCCGAAGAGCGGGAACGATTCGGGGAAGACGCCGCGTCCGGCGAGGATTTCCGCGCGGCCGCCGGAGACGATGTCGAGGGTGGCGAACTGCTCGAACACGCGCGCGGGGTCCGCGGTGGAGAGGACCGTGACGGCCGTGGTGAGGCGGATGCGTCGGGTCTCGCGGGCGATCGCGGCGAGCACGATCTCCGGGGCAGAGAACGCGAAGTCGTGGCGGTGGTGCTCGCCGAGGCCGATCACGTCCAGCCCGGCCTCGTCCGCGAGCCTGGCGAGCCGGAGGGTCTCATCGATGCGCTGGGCGGCGGAGCGCCCGGAGCCCGAGGGGCCCCGGGTGAGCTCGCCGAAGGTGAAGATGCCGAAGTCCATGGTCACTTGAACATTCAACCATCTCGTGGCATTCCCCGGTTGCGCGATTCTGCTCACGCCGGAGCGGGCTGCCGGCTTCCCTCGGCGTGTCGAGGGGCGACGCGCCGAGGCGGACGCTGCGGCGTGAGCAGGACGGCATGCCCGCGGACTAGGGGGTCTGCGCCGGGGCGAACCGCGCCATGAGCTCGTCCCGGACGTCCGCGAGGTGCGAGGGCGTGGCGGCCAGGGCAGCGGGGACGGCGGGCGGCGGCGGCGCGGACACGCCGGCGAGGGGATCGTCGGTGCGGGCGGCCGCGAGCGTGAGGGCCGCGCCGACATCGGGCGCGGCCGCGTCCCGCCGGGTGAGCGGCGGGAGCCCGAACCGCCGTTCCACGGTGGCCAGGATGCTCGTGTGGTCCAGCGGCATGGATCCCGCGGGCACGCGGAACACGGTGCCGGCGGGTATGAGCGGGCTCACGAGCACCGTGGGAACGCGGGGCCCGAAGCGCGTGAAGTCGAACCCGAACTCGCCCGGGGAGGCATCCGGCGGCGTCGCGCCCGCGGGCGGTGGAACGTGGTCGTAGCACCCGCCGTGCTCGTCGTACGTCACGATCAGCAGCGTCCTGGCCCAGGCGGGGCCGGTGCGGAGCGCGGTGTAGGTGTCGAGGATGAGCTGCTCCCCGGCGGCCATGCTGTAGTTGGGGTGCTGGCTGTTGCCGGTGGAGCTCCAGGCCGGCTCCACGAAGGCGAAGCCGGGCAGGGTGCCGGCCGCGGCGTCGGCGCGGAAGTCCGCGAACTTGCCGATGTTCGCCGCCGGGGCCTTCTGCGTGTCCGGGAAGTTGAGCCGGGTCAGCGGCGGCTTGCTGTACCCGTAGATCTTCCATGGGACCCCGTGCTGGCCAAGGAGGCCGAAGATGCTCGGCACGGTGAAGGACTTCGTGACATCGTCCATGTGGCCCTGGCTCGTTCCGGCGCACGTGAAGGCCCGGTTGGGCATGGTCTCCGTGGGCACGGAGCTGAACCAGTGGTCGCACACGGCGAACCCGCGCGCGAGCCCGCTGAGGACGGGGAGGGCCTCCGGGGCGAAGCAGCCCATGATCCAGCCGGGCTCCGTGCCCGGCACCACGTACCACTTCTTGGCCTGGTTGTCCTTGATGGCCTGGGCGTAGTCGGCCACGAACCCGGTCATCGTGGGCACGGCTCCGGGAGCGGGCTTCGTGGTCCCGAAGAGCTGGTTGTTGGCCTTGGCGAAGCCCTCGCCGGGGTCGGCGCCCGGCATGAAGTAGGCGTCCGGGGTGGTCGGGGTGATGGGGTAGACGGCGACGGGCCGGCCATCGGTCCCGGGGCAGCTCTCGGTCCCCGTCAGGCCCTCGAACGGCGCCCCGCTCGGCGAGACGTTCCCCTCGGCGTGGTAGAGGTATCCGAGGAGATGGTCGAACGAGCGGTTCTCGAGCATGAGCACCACGACGTGGTCGATTCCTGCGAGTCCTGCAGCCATGGCCTGTCCTCCGCTGGGATAACACCGGGGAGCGCCCCGGGGGCATCCGGAGCCCAACGGGGACAGGCTATGGCGCGGCGGCGCGGGACGGAACAGCCGGCGGGGAGCTCGTCCTCCGGGGTCAGGCGAGCAGTGCCTCGAACCCCGCGGCCGCGGCGGTCATGTCCGCCTCGATGACCTCGAACTCGGCCACGCCGTGCACCGAGAACGGGTCCTCGGCGATCGCGGCCTCGAGCGCGTCCCGGTCCGCGAGGGAGAGGAGGATCCCGCCGGTGCGCGGATTCTTGCGCCCCGCGGCGACCACGAGCCCGCGGTCCACGGCGTCGCGGAGCCACGCCCGGTGGGCCCCGAGGTGGGCCTCGACGACATCGAGGGGCACGGTGTAGGTGAGCGAAACGATGAGCATCCCCACAGCCTATGCTTGGTACCCGTGACGGAACCCCGCTGGCTTGACGCCCAGGAGCGCCGGGCGTGGCTTGCCCTGCTGAGCGTGACCACGCTCCTGCCGGCAGCCCTCGATGCGCACCTGACGCAGCTGAACAAGCTGTCCCTGTTCGACTACAACGTGCTCGCGATGCTCTCGGAGGCCGAGGGCCGCATGCTGCCGATGAAGGAGCTCGCCTCCCGCACCTCGGCCTCGCTCTCGCGCCTCTCGCACGTGGTGACGAAGCTCCAGGGGCGGGGGTGGATCGACCGGCGGCCCTCCCCGGACGACGCCCGCGTCACCACCGCGCACCTCACGGACGCCGGCTGGGAGACCATCGTGGACCTGGCCCCCGAGCACGTCGAGCGCGTGCGCAACCTCGTGTTCGACGCCCTCGGCGCGGAGGACGTGGCCCGGATGGCGGACATCGGCGAGAAGATCGTCGGCCGGCTCCAGGAGGAGAACTGGATCTTCCGGGACCCGTCCCGCGAGCGCCTCCTCGGTCCGGTGCACGACGGCGAGGTGGCACCGTGAGCGAGTCCTTCACCTCCTGCTTCGTGGCCCTCGGAGACTCGTTCACCGAGGGCGTCGGCGACGCCGACCCGGCGCGTCCCAACGGGGTGCGCGGCTGGGCCGACCGCGTGGCCGAGCAGCTCCAGCGCGCCGACCCGGGCCTGGGCTACGCGAACCTCGCGATCCGCGGGCGCAAGATCCGCCAGATCCTCGCCGAGCAGATCGACCCTGCTCTCGCGCTGCGCCCCACGCTCGTGACGATCTACGCCGGGGCGAACGACATCCTCCGGCCCAAGGTGGACATCGACGTGCTCATGGAGGGCTACGACGCCGCGGTGGGCCGCCTCGTGGACGGGGGCGCGCGCGTGCTGCTCTTCACGGGCTTCGACGCGGGCTCGTCCAAGGTGTTCGGGGCCATGCGCGGCCGCACCGCGATCTACAACGAGCAGGTCCGCTGGATCGCCGACCGCCACGGGGCCACGCTCGTGGACTACTGGCGCTTCCACGAGTTCCAGGACTGGCGCATGTGGGATGTCGACCGGATGCACATGTCCGCGCTCGGCCACGCGACGATGGCCAACCGGGTCCTCGAGCTGCTCGAGCACGAGGGCCTCGCCGAGGTCCCGGACGCCGTGCCGCTGCCGAAGCTGAGCCGCGTCGAGCAGTTCCGCGCCAACGCCGCGTGGACGCGGGAGTACGCCTGGCCGTGGGTCGTCCGGCGCATCACGGGCCGCTCCTCGGGCGACAGCCTGAGCCCGAAGTACCCCGAGCCCGTACGTCTCTGACGGGCCCGTGCGCCTCTGACGAGCCGGTCCGCCGACCCCGTGGGCCGGCAGGGCCGGCCCGGGAGCGGCGCTACGCCGCGCTCGGGGCGCGGAATCCCGGGGTGGCGAGCAGTCCGCCGTCGTGCGCCACGGCGAGGACGTCCACGTCCCAGCGGGCGGTGACCGCATCGAGGGTGGGCCGGCCGCCGGCCACGATCGCCGTGGCGAGCACGTCCGCGGTCACGATGTCCTGCGCCGCCACGCTCACCTGGGCGAACTCGGGCCGGCGGGGGCCGGAGGCGCCGCGCAGGCCCACGGTCCAGATGTGGTCGCCGCGCTCGGCCGAGCCCGAGGTCGCCAGTGCGAGCCGCGGGGCCGGCCGGGCCCCCAGCGGATAGGCGCCCAGCAGGGTGCGCCGGTCGGCGGGGTCCACGATCCCGGCGAGCCACGGGGAAGTGCCGGTTTCACCGGCCGCTGCGGCCGCCGCGGACGTCGAGGACCCGGACGACGGCGCGGGGGTACCGGAGACGAGCACGTCGCCGCCGGCGTTGAGGCACCAGTCGTGCACGCCGAGCGCCACGAGGGAGCGCCCCGCCTCGGCGATCGCGTAGCCCTTGACGAGCCCGCCCAGGTCGAGCAGCCCGTCCGGGCGTTCGGGGGTGAAGGCGCCCTCGGTCCGGCGGCGCCACCGCACGGCGTCGGCGTACAGCTCCCGCATCAGCGGGCTGGCCTGCAGGAGGGCCAGCTCGCCGCGCGCGATCCGGCTCGCCTCCGAGTCCGGCCGGTACAGACTGAACTGGGCGTCGAGCGCCGCGAACTGGTCCTCCACGGCGGCGGTCGCGGCCTCGAGCCGGTCGAGGTCGGCCTGCAGGCCCTCGCCGGGGCCCACGGGCACGGTGAGGCTGACCACGGTGCCCATGCACACGAAGGTGCGGCCGCGCAGTGCCGGGGCGGTCGGCGCCGGGGCGCCCGGTGCGGGCTCAGAGATGGGCTGCATCGAGGGCCGCCTGGAGGGACTGGAGGTAGGCGTCGGAGGTGATGGTGGCGCCGCTGACCGTCTGGACGTTGGCAGACTGGGCCTGGAGGACCTCGGAGCGCAGGATCGGCGCCGCGTTGGCGCTGATCATCTGGGAGCGCATCTCGGCGTCGGTCAGGTGGAGGGCTGCGACGTCGGTGATCTTGCCGTTCTGCACGGTGATCTGGACCTGGACGTCGCCGTAGCGGGTCGAAACGGCCTGCCCCGCGTAGGTGGTCTGGGCCTTGGCCTGGGCGCCGGCGGTCGCCTGGGACGCGGTCCCCGAGCCCGAGGAACCCGAGCCCGACGCGGAGGCGCCCGAGCCGGAGCCCGCCGTCGTGCTTCCCGTGCCGTTCGCCGCACCGGAGGTCCCCGAGGTCCCCGAGGTCCCGGGGGCGCCGGCGGCGGTGGGCTGGGCGGCCTCGAGGGCGTGCGCGCCGGCCTGCCAGCCGATGGCGAGGATGCCGAGGGAGGCGACGGAGGCGGAGAGTGCTGCGCGTTTTCTCACCAGTCGAACCTTTCGCGATGGAGGGTCTCGTCGCGGGAGCCGGAGGCCTTCGCGTCGGCGAGGACGGCGTCGGACCACTCGCGGGGCCCGCAGACGTAGACGTCGGAGTCGGCCAGCGTCGGAGCGCCGGCGGGGAGGTAATCGGTCAGGTGCAGCCCGGTCTGATGGCGGGGGAGCCAGGAGCTGCCGCGGGCGCGCCGCCCCACGAGCTCGTACAGCACCGCGCCGCGGGCCCGGCACAGGGCGGCGATCTCCTCGCGCAGGTACAGCTGGTGCGGGGCGCTGGCCCGCAGGATCACGGTCGCGTCGCCGGGGGCGAACTCGGCCCGCTCCAGCAGGGCGCGGATCGGGGTGATGCCGATCCCCGAGCCCACGAGCACCAGGCCCGGGCGGGTGCGGGAGGCGTGGGCGAAGTTGCCGTAGGGGCCGGCGAGGGCCACCTTGGTGCCGGGGCGGAGCCGCGCGAGGGCGGCGCTGCCGCGGCCGAGGCCGCGGACGGTGATGCGCAGGGCGTCGCCGCGCGGCTCGGCGGAGAGGCTGAACGGGTGCGCATGCCACCACAGGCCGGGGGCCAGGAAGCGCCAGATGAAGAACCGGCCGCCCTCCCCGGTGAGCTCGTGCAGGCGCAGGCCCGTCATCTCGATGCTCACGACGCCGGCCCCCTCCTGGGTCACCTGGGTCACCGTGAGCTGGTGGCGCCACGTGCGCACCAGGGGGGTGACCACGCGGAACCAGACGAGCGCCACGACCACGCCCCAGTAGAAGACCTCCCAGTAGAGGCGCTGCCAGTGCCCCTCGGCGAAGAGGCCGCCGACGCTGAACTGGTGGGGAATGGCGGTCAGGACCGCCGCATAGGTGAGGAGGTGGATTCCGTGCCAGAACTCGTACGGCATCTTCCGCCGCACCGCCACGAGGGAGGTCACGACGACCGCGAGGAACAGCGCGATGGAGACGAAGGCGAGCCACATGTCCGGCACGAGGTTCCACAGGCTCACGGCCTCGGCGATCGGGTTGAGGCCCTCGGAGGCGCCGTAGCCGAGCAGGAGGAAGACCATGTGGGCCAGGAGCAGGTAGAGCGAGGGCTTGCCGAGACTGCCGTGCACGGCCATGGCCCGGTCGTGGCCGATGGCCCGGTCGATCCAGGGCAGCCGCGCGGCGAGGAGGAGCATCACGAGCACGAGGTCCGTGCCGATGAGCCCGGCGATGATGCCGATGGCCGTGAGCGCCGAGGGCACCGAGCCGAACTGGCCGGCCCCGCCGTCCGCGAGGTAGAGGGCCACGGCGGCGGCCGCCGAGCTCCACGCGGCCACGCTGAGCAGGTCCGCGCCGATCAGGCGGCGCCGTCCGCGGGCCCGGAGCTCACGGCCCAGGGCGGCGCGCCGGGTCGCCCGGGGCAGTGCCTCCGTGCGGGGCTGGGGAGTGGGAAGTGTCGCCGTCATGCTTCAACAATCGGGCAGCACCCTGTCGATTTGCTGTGGTGGCCCTTGACCCCAGCCGTGCGTTGGTTGAAATCTCAACCCTTGTGGCCGGTGCCACAGCACCCCCGGTCGGCCCGCTCCGGACGGCGCTACTTCCCGGCGAACGCCGCCGTGCGCTTCTCGAGGAACGCCCCGGTGCCCTCGTGCATGTCCTCGGTGGTGAACGCCTCCCGGAACAGCTCGGCCTCGATCTCGAGGCCCTGGCCGGTGTGGCGTCCGTATGCGCGGGTGATGGACTGCTTGGCGAGCCCAACGGCGAGCGGGGCCTTGGGGGCGATCTCGCCCAGGGTGGCGCGCGCCGCCGCGAGGAGCTCCTCGCGGCTGGGGAGGACGCGGTTGACGAGCCCGAGGCGCAGGGCCTCGGCCGCATCGATCCGGCGGCCGGTGTAGATGAGCTCGCGCGCGGGGCCCAGTCCCACGCGCTGGGGCAGGCGCACCGAGCCGCCGAAGCCCGGGACGAGCCCGAGGTTGACCTCGGGCTGGCCGAACTGCGCGGCCTCGGAGGCGTAGATGAAGTCGCACGCGAGGGCCAGTTCGCAGCCGCCCCCGAGGGCGAACCCGTCCACTGCCGCGATGACCGGCACCGGCACCTTCTCGATCAGCAGCGTCACGCCCTGCGCCGAGCGCGCATACTCCGCGGCGTCGTCCGGATCCATCGACGCCATCTCGCGGATGTCCGCGCCCGCCACGAAGGCCTTGCCCCCCGCGCCGGTGACGATGACCCCGCGGACGGGCCACCCGGCGTCGTGCGTGCAGGAGTCCTCGATCGCGGTGAAGGCCTTCCACAGGTCCGCGATGACCTGCTGGGAGAGGGCGTTGAGCGCCTTGGGGCGGTTCACAGTGAGGGTCAGGATGCCCTCCGTGAGCTCGAGCTCGAGCGTTGCGTAGCGGCCCAGCTCGATGCTGGCCGAATCGCTGCTGGTGGGGGCCATGGGTCACGTCCTCGCCGTCGATGGTGTGTTCCGACCCCCACGCTAGCGGTCCCCGGCGCGGTGGTGAAACCCAGTCTCACCGGGCGTGGTATTTCCGCTTCGCGACGGTGAGCCCGATCAGCGAGATCACGGCCACCGCCATGTAGTAGAAGCTCGGCGCGGCCAGGGCGCCCGTGAGGCCCAGGAGCCACGTGAGCACGAGCGGTGCGAGGCCGCCCATCACGGTGACGCCCACGTTGTAGGCCACGCCCACCCCGGTGGTGCGCACGTTGATCGGGAAGATCTCGGTGAGCAGGGTCGGCAGCGGCCCGAAGTACAGCGCGCACAGGATGCCGAGGACCGTGATGAGGAGGATGAAGACGGGCAGCGTCGGGGTGCTGATGATCAGCTGGAAGAGAGGCCACGCGAGCACGAGCGCCGCCACCGCGGCCCAGAGCATGAGCCGCGCCGGCCCCACCCGGTCCGCGAGGCTGCCGACGAACGGCGTCCCGACGAGGATCACGAGGCCCGCGACCACGCCGCCCAGGTAGGCGGCGCCCGCGGTGACATGCAGGCTCTTCACTGCGAACGTGGGCATGTAGAGGATCAGGTAGATCGAGATCGTGGCGACGCCGATGCTCGCCGAGGCGGCCAGGAGGCGGCCGAGGTGGGTGGAGAAGACGGCCCGGATCGGCGCGGCGTGCTTCTCGCTCCGTTCGAACTCCTCTGTCTCGGACAGGCGGGAGCGGATGTAGAGGCCGACCGGGCCAATGAAGACCCCCAGGATGAACGGGATGCGCCAGCCCCACGAGTACAGCTGGTCCTTCGTCAGCCAGCTGAACAGCGCGAACCCGAACGCGGAGGCCAGGAACATCGAGATGCCCTGGGCCGCGACCTGCCACGAGGCGTAGTAGGCCTTGCGGTGCGGTGCGGTCTCGACGAGGAAGGTCGTGGCCGTGCCGAACTCGCCGCCGGCAGAGAAGCCCTGGATGAGCCGCGAGATGAGGATGATGATCCCCGCCCACCCCCCGATGAGCGCATGGGTCGGGGCGATGGCCATGATGAGGGTCCCGAGCATCATGAGCGCGAGGGTGACGGTCAGGGCCTTCTTGCGGCCGTGCCGGTCGCCGTACGAGCCCAGGAACATCCCGCCGAGGGGCCGTACCAGGTAGGAGATGGCGAATGTCGCGAAGGTCAGGATGAGCCCGAGGGTGCTGTCCCCCTCCGGGAAGAAGTTCTCGGCGATCACGATCGCGAACGAGGCGTAGACGATGATGTCGAACCACTCGAGGGCGGCGCCGATCGAGCTGCTGACGACGGCCCGGCGGGCCGCGGCGAGCCGTTCCGGGGTGACCGCGGCGGTGGCGGGGATGGCTGGCATGGCGCTCCTTCGGGTGGGTCCGGGCAGGTCAGGCCTTCAGATGGGCGATGACGCGGTCGAGGAAGGCCTCGCAGCGCGCCAGCTGGGCCAGGTCGACGTACTCGTCGGCGGAGTGGGCCTGGGCGATGTCCCCGGGGCCGCACACGACCGTGGGGATGCCGCCCTGGTCGAACAGGCCGGCCTCGGTGCCGTAGGCGACCTTCTCGGTGCTCGGCTCCGCGCCGAACTCGGCGGCGAGGCGGACCACCTCGGCGTCCGCTGCCGTCTCGAGGCCCGGCGCGGCGGCGACGATGGTCACGTCGAGGCCCGCCTGCGGGTGCTCCGCCCTCATCTCGCCCTCGATCCGCGTGAGCTCGGCCTGGAAGCGCTCGAGGAGGGCGCGGGAGTCGACGCCGCCGATGGAGCGGAACTCGAAGTGGAGGCTGCAGTCCGCCGGGATCGTGTTGACGGCGATTCCGCCCTCGATGAGGTTGACGGTGCAGGTCGTGTACGGGACATCGAATGCGTCGTCGTAGGGGCCCTGCTCGCGGAACTCGTCGGCGACCGAGCGGACGAACCGGGCGAACGCCGCGGCGTGCTCGATCGCGTTCACGCCCCGCGGTGTGAGCGAGGAGTGGGCGGCGACCCCGTGGAAGTCCACGCGGACGAGGTTGATGGACTTGTGGCCGCGGATCACCCGCATGCCCGTGGGCTCGCCGACGATGCACGCCCTCGGACGGAGCCCGCGCCCCACCATGTCCTTGACGAGGTCCTCGGCGCCGAGGCAGCCGATCTCCTCGTCGTAGGACAACGCGAGATGGAGCGGCTCGCGCAGGTCCGCGGCGGCGATCTGCCCGATCCGGGCGACGACGGCGCCCACGAACCCCTTCATGTCGCACGCCCCCCGGCCGTACAGGCGCCCGTCGCGGACTTGGGGCGTGAACGGTGCGCTCGACCACTCCTGGCCGTCCACGGGGACCACATCGGTGTGGCCGGAGAGGACGATCCCGCCGTGGACCGAGCCGTCCGAGGCCGGGAACGTGGCGATCAGGTTGGCCTTGCTCCCGTCCGCATTCGGGACCAGGACGGGCTCGACGCCGTGGCGGCGCACCTCCGCGGACACGAGGTCGATGAGCGGCAGGTTCGTGTCCCGGCTCGTGGTGTCGAGCCCGATCAGCCGCGTGATCCACTCCATGGTCTCCCGCGAGACGGCTGATTCAGTCGCTTCCAGGTCCACGTCCACGTGCACGTCCTAGCGTTCGGAGGGTCTGGGATTTTCACAGTAGTCCCGCGTTTCCCGCGGCGCACCTGCGTGCGTGACGGAAATCATGCTTAGACTGGCAAATCGTAGATCGTCGAGGGGCCCCGGCCCCGCCATTGGACGGCCCGCGCTCGCGGGCCAGACGTCATGGAGGTACACCCATGGAACGCATCGAGATCGCCGGGCTCCAGCTCAGCAGGAGGAAGCTCCTCGGCATCGGCCTCGGGACCCTGGGCGCAGGTGCGCTGGCCGCATGCTCGAGCAGCCCCTCGCTCCCGGCGCCGTCCGGGTCCGGCTCGGCGGGTGCCTCCGGATCGGTGATCGACCTCGCCGCCTACGACGCCGTCCTGTCGAAGGGCAAGGTCGCGGACGCCTCGCTCGTGGACGGGAACGCGTGGGCCAAGGCCATCAAGGCCCGGGGCGTGATCAACCGGGGCGGCACCGACACGTCCTCGCTGTTCTCGCTGCGGGATCCGGCCACCGGGAAGGTCGCGGGCTTCGACGCCGGCATCTCCCAGCTGCTCGCGAAGTACATCACCGGCCAGCCCAAGGAGAACCTCAGCCAGGTCACGGTGGACACCCGTGAGACCCTGCTGCAGAACCAGTCCGTGGACCTGGTCATCGCGACCTACTCGATCACGCCGGCGCGCCAGCAGAAGGTCGACTTCGCCGGACCGTACTACGAGTCGAAGTCGGCCATCCTCGTGAAGTCGACGAACTCGAGCATCAACTCCATCGATGACCTCGCCGGCAAGAACGTCGCCACCCAGGCGGCGAGCACCGGCGTCGCCCTCCTGCAGAAGTACGCGCCGAAGGCGAACGTGCAGACCTTCGACGACAACCCCAAGTGCCTCGCCGCCGTCCAGCAGGGCCGCGTGGACGCCTACGTGATCGACCAGTCGATCCTGCTCTCGGACGTGGCCAAGAACAAGGACGTCAAGATCGTCGGCGACCCGTTCGGCAACTCCGACCCGTACGGGATCGGGCTGCACAAGGGCAGCGACGCGCTCGCGTTCGTCAACGCCTGGCTCAAGTCCATCGAGGAGGACGGCACCTGGGCCGCGCTCTGGAAGGCCACCGTGGGCCAGGTCGTCAAGACGGATCCGCCCAAGCCGCCGGCCATCGCCTCCTGACCCGGCCGCCATGCAGGAGCTGTTCACCACCTACCTCCCGGAGCTGCTCGACGGGCTGTGGATGACGGTCAGGCTCACGGCGGTGAGCTTTCTGGGCTCGCTCGTGCTGGGGACCGTGATGGCGGCCTTCCGGATCAGCCCCATCGTGCCGCTGCGCGCGGTGGGGCGGGTCTACGTGGAGCTGTTCGTCAACATCCCGCTCATCAGCCTCCTCGTCGTGGTGACCTTCGGGCTGCCGGACATCGGGCTGACGTTCGACCTCTTCACGTGCGCGGCGCTGTCCATGACCCTGCTCGGGGGCGCCTTCACCTGCGAGGCGATCCGCACCGGCATCAACGCCGTCTCTGTCGGGCAGATCGAGGCCGCGCGCTCGATCGGCCTGGACTTCTTCGGGGTGCTCCGCCACGTCCTGTTCCCGCAGGCCTACCGGAGCGTGGTCCAGCCGCTCGTGAACGTGTTCATCGGGATCCTGCTGAGCTCCTCGCTCGCCGGCGTCATCGGTGTCAAGGACCTCACCCTGCAGGTCTCCGAGATCAACAACCAGGCGGCCCTGGGCCTCACCGCCTACGTCATCGTCGCGTTCGCCTACGTGATCATCTCGCTGCTCGCAGGCGGGGTGGGGGCGCGGCTCGAGAAGCGGTGGAGGGTCCAGCGGTGAGCACCCAGGAGCACATCTTCGACGCCGCGGGCCCCCGCGGCCGGCGCACGATCCGGATCGTCACGGTGCTGAGCGTCCTCGCGATCCTCGCCGTGGCCTTCCTCGTCGTGCAGCGCTTCGGCCAGGCCGGGCAGCTCGCCTCCGACCGCTGGGCCGAGTTCACCCAGTGGCCCTACATCCAGTTCCTCCTGGCCGGCCTCGGCAACACCGCGCTGGCGGCGGCCGCGTCGGCGCTGTTCGCGATCCCGACGGCACTCCTCATGGCCCTCGGCCGCACCTCGCACCGGCGGTGGCTGCGCTGGCCCGCGACGGCGTACATCGAGTTCTTCCGCTCGGTGCCGCTGCTGCTCGTGGTGTACATCTTCGTCAGCGGCCTGCCGAACTACGGGATCAACCCGGACATCTTCTGGAAGCTCGTCATCCCCATCACGCTGTGCAGCTCGGCGGTGATGGCGGAGATCTTCCGCGCCGGGATCCTCGCCCTTCCGGCCGGCCAGGTCGAGGCAGCCCTGAGCCTGGGGATGCGGAACTCGCAGGCGACCCGGTTCGTGGTGCTGCCGCAGGCGGTCCGGATCGTCGTGCCGTCCATGGTGGCCCAGCTCGTGGTGCTCCTGAAGGACACGACCCTCGGCTACGCCGTCAGCTACCCCGAGCTGATGAAGACGGCGAACAACCTCACCGCCTACACCAACCACCTCATCCAGACCTTCCTCGTCATCGCCGCGGTCTACGTGGTCACGAACATCCTCATCTCGCACTTCGCCCGGTACCTCGAGCGGCGCGTCTCGGGGAGGACCGCCCGCGCGGGGAAGGCCGCCGCCGAGCCGGAGCGGGAGCCGGCCCCGGCCGGCATCGGCTGAGGCGGCGCCGCCCGCGCACGCAGGAAGCAGCCCTCGCTGTCGGAGGCGCGCGCTAGGCTGGCCGCATGGCTGGCAGCGACGCATTCAGCACCAAGGGCGCCTACGTGCACACTGGCGAGGAGTTCACCCGGGACACGAACTACATCGAGGACCGCATCACGCGGGACGGCGAGTTCCCGCCCGGCAGTCCCGCGCCGGACGGCGCGAAGGCATGGCCGGCCGAGAGCGGCCGCTACCGCCTCGTCGCCGCCCGCGCCTGCCCGTGGGCGAACCGGACGGTGATCGTGCGCCGGCTGCTCGGCCTCGAGGACGCTCTCTCGCTCGGCCTCCCGGGGCCGACCCACGATTCACGCTCGTGGACCTTCGACCTCGACCCTGACGGCCGGGATCCCGTTCTCGGCATCGAGCGGCTCCAGGAGGCCTACTTCCGGCGCTTCCCGGACTACCCCCGCGGCATCACCGTCCCCGCGGTCGTGGACGTCTCCAGCGGGGCCGTCGTCACCAACGACTACCCGCAGATCACCCTCGACTTCGAGCTCGAGTGGACCGCGTTCCACCGCAAGGGCGCCCCAGACCTGTACCCCGAGGCCCTCCGCGCCGAGATCGACGAGGTCAACGCGCGGGTCTTCAGGGACGTCAACAACGGCGTCTACCGCTGCGGCTTCGCCGGTTCCCAGGCCTCCTACAACCGCGCGTACGCCCGCCTCTGGGACGCCATGGACTGGCTCGAGGACCGCCTCAGCCGCCAGCGCTACCTCGTCGGGGACACCATCACCGAGGCCGATGTGCGCCTCTTCACCACCCTCGCGCGCTTCGACCCCGTGTACCACGGACACTTCAAGTGCAACCGGAACAAGCTCACCGAGATGCCGGCCCTGTGGGGCTACGCCCGGGACCTGTTCCAGACGCCCGGATTCGGCGACGCAATCGACTTCGTGCAGATCAAGCAGCACTACTACATCGTCCACGAGGACATCAATCCGACCGGGATCGTCCCTGAGGGCCCGGACCTGTCGAACTGGCTCACCCCGCACGGCCGTGAGGAACTCGGCGGCCGGCCCTTCGGCGACGGCACCCCGCCCGGGCCGCCGCCCGCGGCCGAGCGCGTCGCCGCAGGCCACAATCCGCTCTACCCGGCTGATCCCGCGGCCGGCGGCGCATGAGCGCGCCGGCCGTCGGGGCCCCGCGGGTGGCTGTGACCTGGGCGGACAGCGCGCCCTCGCACGAGCCGTGGTTCCACGCCGAACTCGCGGGCCTCACCGCGAGCGCGGCCGCCGCGCTGGAGGCCGCCGGGGCGCGGGCCGTCGTGCTCGACGCGGCCGCCGGCGCCCTGCCGGCGGCGGAGGACTTCGACGGCGTCGTGGTCATGGGCGGCGGTGACGTGGACCCGGCCCTGTACGGCGGGGACGCCGCACACCCGACGATCGACGGCGTGGACCGCGTCGCGGACGACGCCGAGGCGCACCTCGTGCGCGGCGCCCTCGCCGCCGCCCGTCCCGTCCTCGGCATCTGCCGGGGCCTGCAGCTGGTCAACGTGGTGCTCGGCGGTTCCCTGCACGAGGACCTGCCCCGCACCACCGCGCACGGCGTCCCCGGGATGCACCTCAACCAGGCCGACCCGACCGGACCGATGGTCCTCCACGACGTGGCGATCGAGCCCACAACCCGCCTCGCCGGCATGCTCGGCGGCCGGGCCAGCGTGGTCTCGGGCCACCACCAGGCGGCCGCAGTGCTCGGGGACGGCCTGCGCGTGAGCGCCACCGCACCCGACGGCGTGGTCGAGGCGGTCGAGGCCGCGGACCCCGACGTCTGGCTCGTCGCGGTCCAGTGGCACCCCGAGGATCCCCAGACCGTCCGCGCAGCGCCCGGCCAGCTCGAGGCCATCATGGGCGCCTTCGTCGCGGCCTGCCGCGAGGCGGCCCAGGCCCGCGGCCGGCAGCCGGCTGCCACCGCTCCTGTCGTCGAGGAGCCACGTCCGTCGCCCCGAGGAGTCACCTCCGCGCGTTGAGGAGCCACGTCCGTCCGTTCGAGAAGCCACGTCCCCCAGGAGGAGCGCCCATGGCCGAGCAGCACCTTCCCACCAGCGAGTACGTCCGCGCCGAGACCCGGGGAGCCCTGGGCATCATCACCCTGGACCGGCCCCGCGCCCTCAACTCCCTCGACCGGGACATGGTCCTGGCGATGGAGGACGCCCTCGAGCGGTGGGCCGAGGAGCCCGAGGTGCGTGCCGTCGTCGTGCGCGGCGAGGGCCGCGGGCTCTGCGCGGGCGGAGATGTCCGCGCACTGCGCGACGGCCCCGACGAGGCGGCCGTCGGGTTCTGGACGGACGAATACCGCCTCAACGCCCTCATCGCGGGGTACCCGAAGCCGTACGTGGCGCTCATGGACGGCATCACGATGGGCGGCGGCCTGGGCATCTCGGCCCACGGCTCGGTGCGGGTCGTGACCGAGCGGACGTCCGTGGCGATGCCGGAGACGCGGATCGGGTTCACCCCGGACGTCGGCATGGCCGCGCTGCTTGCCCGCGCCGCGGGGGAGCTCGGCACCCACCTCGCGCTCACGTCCTCGACCGCGACCGGCGCCGACGCCGTCTACCTCGGTTGGGCCGACCACCTCGTGCCCTCCGAGCGGCTCGGCGAGCTCGTGGACCTCCTCGACGCGAGCCTCGGCGCCCCTGAGGTGACCGAGGAGACGGCGCTCAGTATTGCGCACGACGCCGTGCGCTCCCTCGCGCTTCCGGCTCCCGAGGCTCCGCTGGCCGCCGAGAGGGAATGGGTGGACGAAGCCTACGCGGGGGACGACGCCCAGACGATCCTGGACCGGCTCGTCGAGCTCGCCGCCGAGGGGCACGAGGGCGCCCGCGCGGCCGAGGAGGCGATCCGTTCGGTGTGCCCGTTCTCCGCGGTGGTCACGCTCGAGGCGCTGCGGCGTGCGGCCGTCATGGATGTGGTCGACGTGCTGGCCCAGGACCTCCGGCTCGGCGCGGCGCTCGTGGCCCGGGGCGACATGCGCGAGGGCATCCGGGCGCTCCTGGTCGACAAGGACGGCGCGCCGCGGTGGCACCCGGCCAGGATCGAGGACGTCGACCCCCGCGAGGTCGAGGCTGCCTTCGGCGGGGACTGAGCGCGGGCCGGCGGCGGGACCTCCGGTGGTTGAGCGGAGTCGAAACCAGCCGCCGATCGGCCTCGTCTCCGCTGGTTAGAGTGTTCCCGTGACCAACCCCCAGCTCGCCCGCAGGCTCGGACTGCCCGATGCCGTGGTGATCGGCCTCGGGTCCATGATCGGTGCGGGCGTGTTCGCCGCGTTCGGCCCAGCCGCCCGCGCGGCGGGCGGCTGGCTGCTCGTGGGCCTGGCGATCGCGGCATTCGTGGCCTACTGCAACGCGACCGCCTCCGCCCAGCTCGCCGCCGCCTACCCGACGTCCGGGGGCACCTACGTCTACGGCCGCGAGCGCCTCGGCCCCTGGTGGGGCTTCACCGCGGGGTGGGGATTCGTGGTGGGCAAGATGGCCTCGTGCGCGGCGATGGCGCTGACGTTCGCCAGCTACGCCGTGCCCGGGTCCGTTCCCGGGGCGGCCTGGATCCAGCGCCTCGTCGCCGTGGCCGCGGTCCTCGCGCTGGCGGCCCTGAACTACCGCGGCGTCACCCGGACCGCCCAGCTCACGCGCGTCCTCGTCACCATCACGCTCGCGGCCCTGGCCGTGCTCGTCGCCGGGCTATGGGGGAGCGGTCATGCCCATCTGGCGACGATCGCGGCGGACCAGCCCGCAGGATCCGGGGGCGTCTACGGCGTCCTGCAGGCCTCGGGCCTGCTGTTCTTCGCGTTCGCCGGCTACGCCCGCATCGCCACCATGGGGGAGGAGGTCCGCGACCCGCGCACCACCATCCCCCGGGCCATCCCGCTCGCGCTGGGCATGGCCGTGGTGGTCTACGCGGTCGTGGGCGTCACCGCCCTGGCCGCTGCGGGCCCCGGCGTCCTCGCCGCCTCCGCGGCGCCGCTGGCCGACGCCGCCCACGCCGTGGGCCTCGACGGGCTCGCCCCCGTGGTGCGGGTCGGCGGCGCGGTCGCGAGCCTCGGCGCGCTCCTGGCGCTCATCGCCGGGATCGGGCGCACCAGCCTCGCCATGGCCCGCGAGCGCGACCTCCCCGCGTGGCTCGGCGCGGTCCACCCCGTGCACAGGGTCCCGCACCACGCCGAGATGGCCCTCGCGGCCGTGGTCAGCCTCCTCGTCCTGACCACGGACCTGCGCGGGGTCATCGGCTTCTCCTCCTTCGGCGTGCTCGTGTACTACGCGGTCGCGAACGCCTCCGCGTTCACGCAGCCGGCCGCGGACCGGCGCTGGCCGCGCGCCCTCAACATCCTCGGGGCGATCGGGTGCCTCGTCCTCGTCGCGACCCTGCCGTGGCAGTCGGTGGTCGCCGGCGTGGCGATGTTCGCCGTCGGGCTGGTCGGGCGGGCCGTCGTCCTCCGACGGAGGGCGACGGCCGCCTGAGCGCTACCCCCGCAGGTAGACCGTGGTGGTGTGGGTGAAGAACTCCCGTGCCGCCGCGCCCTGCTCCTTGGGCCCGTACCCTGACTTCTTCGCCCCGCCGAACGGCACGTGCGGGTCAGCCCCGGCCGACTCCGAGTTGACGTGCAGGATGCCCACATCGAGCGCGTCGACCGCCTCGAGCGCCGTGGCGATGTCCCGCGTGAACAGCGCCGCGGACAGCCCGAACTCCGAATCCTCGGCGAGCGCGAACGCCTCCTCCGTCGAGGCCGCGCGGCGCACCGCGAGCACCGGGCCGAACAGCTCCTCGCGCCAGGCCGTGTTCCCGCACGGGACGCACGACGCCGGCTGCTCGCCGGCCGCCGCGTGGTCGCCGACCGGGGAGCCGGCCCCGACCTCGAGGACTGTCGGCGGGACGAACGCGGACGGTGCGTCCCCGCCGTCGGACGCGGCGGGGGAGGGGCCGCGGTAGGCGACCGTCGCCCCCTCGGCCTCGGCGGCGGCGATCGCTGCCCGCACGCCCTCGGCCGCGGCCGGGGTGATGAGCGGCCCCATGTGCACGGACGGGTCGGTGGGATCGCCCAGGTGCCACGCGTCGAGCCGGGCCGTCAGGAGTGCGAGGAACTCGTCAGCGACCTCGTCGGCGACGATGAGCCGGGATGTCGCGGTGCACTTCTGACCGCTCGAGCGGAACGCGCCGAAGAGCACCTGTTCCGTGGCGAGGTCGAGGTCGGCATCGGCGAGGACGATCGCGGCGTTCTTCCCGCCCATCTCGCCCTGGAACGGCACCCCTCGGGAGGCGGCCTCGCCGGCGAGCATGCGGCCCACCCCGGTCGAACCGGTGAAGGAGAGCCCGTCGAGCCCGGGGTGCCGCACGAGTTCGGTGCCGAGGGCGCCGGGCCCGATCAGGAGGTTGAGCGCCCCGGCAGGCAGGCCGGCGCCGTCGAGCGCCTCAGCGAGCCGCACCGCGAGCAGCGGCACGGTAGAGGCCGGCTTCCAGACCACCGTGTTCCCGTAGACGAGCGCGGGCGCGATCTTCCAGGCCGGGATGGCGATGGGGAAGTTGAAGGGGGTCACGATCCCGACGACGCCGAGGGGCTTGCGGGTCACGAGGATCCGTTCGCCGCGGCGCGGGGACGCGAAGTGCTCGCCGGCCACGCGGTCGCCCTCGCCCGCGTAGTAGCGCAGGATCTGCGCCGCGCGCAGCACCTCCCCGGTGCCCTCGGCGAGCGTCTTGCCTTCTTCCCGCGCGAGCTCGAGGCCGAGCACGTCCGCCCGCTCCTCGAGCGCGGCCGCCGCGCGGGCCAGGACGGCGCCGCGGGCGTGGATCGGGGTGCGGGCCCACTCGCGCGCGGCGGCCCGGGCCGCGCGGACCGCGCGGTCGACGTCGGCCGGCACGGCCTGGGTGCCCTCGGCGACGACGTCATCCGGGCGTGCCGGGTTGCGGGAGGCGAGCGGCGCGCCGTTGCCCGCCGCCCACGTGCCGCCGATCAGGAGGCGCAGCGGGACGGGGAGTGCCGCGCCCGGGGCGACCAGCGCGCCGTCGTGCGCCGTGTCCATGCCCGCGCTCACCGGAAGGCCGCCTCTCCGGTGAGCTGCTGGCCGAGGATGAGGGTGTGGACCTCGTCGGTGCCCTCGTAGGTGCGCACGGATTCGAGGTTGTTGGCGTGCCGCAGGGGCGAGTGCTCGAGGGTGATGCCGTTGCCGCCGAGGATGGTGCGGGCCTCGCGGCAGATCTCGATGGCCTCGCGGCAGTTGTTGAGCTTGCCGACGGAGATCTGGTGGTGGGCGAGCTTCCCGGCGTCCTTGAGCCGGCCGAGGTGGAGGGCGAGGAGGAAGCCCTTGTTGATCTCCAGGGCCATGTCCACGAGCTTGGCCTGGGTGAGCTGGTAGCCGGCGAGGGGCCGGCCGAACTGGAGGCGCTCCTTGGAGTAGGCCAAGGCGTCCTCGAACGCGTCGCGGGCGGCGCCCATGGCGCCCCAGATGATGCCGTAGCGGGCCTCGTTCAGGCACGAGAAGGGGCCCTTGAGCCCGGTGACGTGGGGCAGGACGGCGTCGTGGGGGAGGCGTACCTCGTCGAGCTCGATCTCGCACTGGATGGAGGCGCGCATGGAGAGCTTGGGCTGGATCGGGGTGGCGGTGTAGCCGGGGGTCGCGGTGGGGACCACGAAGCCGCGCACGCCGGCGTCGGTCATGGCCCAGATGACGGCGACCTTGGCCACGTTCGCGAGGCCGATCCAGCGCTTGGTGCCGGTGAGGATCCAGTCCGCGGTGGGGCCGCTGCCGTCGCGGCGGGCGAAGGTGGTCATGGATCCGGGGTCGGAGCCGGCGGTGGGCTCGGTGAGGCCGAAGCAGCCGATCGCCTCGCCGGCGGCCATCTGCGGCAGCCATTCCTGCTTCTGGGCCTCGGAGCCGTGCTTGTGGATGGCGGACATGGCGAGGGAGCCCTGGACGGAGACGAACGTGCGCAGGCCCGAGTCGCCGGCCTCGAGCTCGGCGCCGGCGAGGCCGTACTCGACCGCCGAGCGGCCGGCGCAGCCGTACCCGTGCAGGTGCATGCCCAGCAGGCCGAGCTTGGCGAGTTCGGGGACGATCTCGAGCGGGAAGTACGCCTCCTCGTACCAGCGGGCGATGTTCGGCCGGATCTCGGCCCGCACGAACTCCCGGACCCTGTCGCGCAGGGTGAGTTCCTCGGACGTGAGGAGGGCGTCGAAGGAGATCAGGTCCGCGGGGTCCCGGTCGGGGGAGCTGTCGGTGCCTGCGGCGGTGTCCATGCCCGCAAGGCTAGCGGTGGCAGTCATGGCGGTGGGTTCCTTTCAAGAGTTGTGGGGTCTCTGGCGGGCGGTTGTGGGGTCTCTGGCCGTGACCAGAGACCCCACAACCCGCCGCCACGGACCCCTCACGGGGTGGGGGAGTCAGGTGCGCCGGGTTGGGGAGGCAGGTGCGTCGGGCTGGGGAGTCAGGTGCGGAGCCAGCGGACGACGTCGGCCGTGTCGGCCCCCAGCGCGGGAGGCGCCTCGGTCCGCGGCGGCAGCGGCGGCGTCCAGGTGATGGGGTGGCGCACCTGCCGGCCCACCGCGGCGCCGCTGCGGTCGCAGACCTCGACCGTGGGCGACAGCCCGAGCGATTCGGCGTAGTCGAGGCCCTCCCCGACGTCGGCCACGCGCCCGCACGGGATGCCGAGCGCGGTCAGCTTGTCCTGCCAGACCTCGGCGGAGGCACTGGAGAGCCCGGCCTCGAGCAGCGGGACGAGCTCGGCCCGGTGGGCCACCCGGGCCCTGTTCGTGGCGAAACGCGGGTCTTCGGCGAGCTCAGGGGCGCCGACCGCCTCGCACAGCCGCGCGAACTGCCCGTCGTTCCCCGCCGCGACGGCGAGGGGTGCGTCGGCGGTCGCGAGCAGCTGGTACGGCACGATCGAGGGGTGCTCGTTGCCCATCCGGCGCGGCACCACGCCGGCACCGAGGTACGCCTGGGCCTGGTTCGCCAGCGCGCCCTGGAGCGAGGAGAGCAGGTTCACCTCCACGCGCCGCCCCCGCCCGGTCCGGGCCCGTTCGGCCAGAGCCGCGAGGATGCCGATCGTGGCGTCCTTGGCGGTGAGCACGTCGACGAGCGCCACGCCGGCCTTCATCGGGCCGGCGCCGGGGGAGCCGTCCGCGGCACCGGTGATGGACATGAGCCCGCCGAGGGCTTGGACGATGAAGTCGTACCCCGGGAGGTCGCGCCCGCCCGCCGCGCCGAATCCGGAGATCGACGCGTACACCAGCCCCGGGTTCTCCGCCGCGAGCGAGGCGTACCCGAGCCCGAGCCCCTCGAGGCCTCCGGGCTTGAAGTTCTCCACGAGCACGTCGGCCCGCAGCGCGAGCTCCCGGGCGAGCGCGAGGCCTTCGGGATCGCCGAGGTCCAGCTCGACCGACTCCTTGTTCCGGTTCACGCTCTCGAAGTACGTCGAGCCGGTCTCGGAGAACGGCGGCCCCCAGTGCCGGGTGTCGTCCCCGGACCCGGGCCGCTCGACCTTCACCACCCGCGCCCCCAGATCCGCGAGCGTCATCGTGGCGAGGGGCCCGGCGAGCACCCGCGAGAAGTCGGCGACCAGCACCCCCTCGAGCGGGGCGGCCGCGGCGGAAACGCCCTGCGCTTCGGTCGTTGCCCTGCGCTCGAGACGGGGGTCCTGTCCGAAAGTGGGGGCACCTTCAGCTGTGGTTCGGGCGGACGACGTCGCGTGGTCGCCCCCCGCCAGCGCGGTCAACGCCGGCTCCGGGGCACGGCCCGCGCCGCCCCTCTCGGCCGCGGTCACGAGAGCGCCCCGCGGACCGCGCCCTCGAGCACTGCCAGGCCCTCCTCGAGGACCTCGGGCTCGATGCCGAGCGGCGGCAGGAGCCGGATCACGTTGCCGTGCGTCCCGCACGTGAGGGTCAGGACCCCGGCGGCGTTGGCCGCTGCGGCCGCGGCCTTCGCGATGTCGGCGCGGGGGCCGGAGGCGTCGCCGAACTCGACCGCCATCATGGCGCCGCGGCCCCGGACGGAGGCTACGCCGTCGTGCGCGAGGAGCGGCTCGAAGCGCGCCCGCACCGCGGCCTCGACGGCCCGCGCCCCGGCGAGCAGCGAGCCGTCCTCGAGGAGCTCGAAGACGGCGAGCGCGGCCTCGCACGCGACGGGGTTGCCCGCGTAGGTTCCGCCGAGCCCGCCCGGGTGGACGGCGTTCATGAGCTCGGCCCGGCCGGTGACGGCCGAGAGGGGCAGGCCCGCGCCGAGGGCCTTGGCGGAGAGGGTGATGTCCCCGGCCACGCCGTCGTGCTCGGAGGCGAACAGTACGCCCGTGCGGCCCATGCCGGCCTGGATCTCGTCGACCACGAGCACGATCCCGTGCCGGGTCGCGATCTCGCGCAGCCCGGGCAGGAATCCCGGCGCATGCACCACGAAGCCGCCCTCGCCCTGGAGGGGCTCGACGACCATCGCCGCGAACGTCTCGGCCCCGGCCGCGGCGAGGACGGCCTCCACCCCCGCGAGGGCCTCGGCGACGTGCGCCGCGGAGGCTGCCGGATCGGCCGGGGCGAGGTGCGCGGGCGCCGTCGGGCCTCGGAACACCGAGCCGGGGAGGGGGCCGAAGTTGAGGCGGTAGGGGTTCTCCTTGGCGGTCATGGCCATGGTCAGCTGCGTGCGGCCGTGGTAGGCCTCGTCGAAGACGAGGACATTCGGGCGCCGGGTGGCCGAGCGGGCGACCTTGACCGCGTTCTCGACCGCCTCCGCGCCCGTCGAGAAGAGGGCGGTGCGCTTGTCGAAGTCGCCCGGCGTGTGCTCGTTGAGCCAGCGGCACACGTCCACGAAGGAGGAGTACTCCGTGACCATGAAGCACGTGTGCGTGAAGCGGGCCAGCTGGGCGGCTGCGCGCTCCGCCACGCGCGGGTTCGCTGCGCCCACGCTCGTCACCGCGATGCCCGAGGCGAAGTCGATGATCCGGTTCCCGTCCACGTCCACGAGCAGCGCGCCCTCGGCCCGGTCGATGAACACCGGCAGCGTGACGCCGAAGCCCTCGGTGACGTGGCGGCGGCGCTCGGCCTCGAGCTCGCGCGAGCGCGGGCCCGGCAACTCGGTGGCGAGGCGGCGGGCGCGCTGCGGGACGGCGGCCGGATCGGCGGAGGGGGCAACGGGTGCGGCGGTCATGGGTCCTCCCGGCGTTGGGTTCATGTGGTTGGGACCACAGTAAGGAGGGGCTCGCGGGCGCGTCTCTGGACGTTCTGGCCCATACTTGGTTTCCATGAGACTGAATGCACAACGGAGTGCGCGAGGAACCGGGGTGCAGGGACGCCGCAGCCCGGCGCTCAGGCCGATGATCCCGGCCAGCGCGTGCCATCCTGCCCACGTTGCGCCTCGAGGGGCGCTCTCCAGCGGCGTGTCCCGCCGCGACACGCCGGTTCGGGTCGGCCAAGGTGGGCAGGAACGGACACCCGGGCCCGCGAACCCGGAGCAGCGGCGATGATCACGCTCGCCCAGCTCGCCGACGCGGCCCGCGGCGACCTGGTGCCCTACTGGCCGGTGCCCCTGCCGCGCGTGGAGCTCACGGGCGTGCACGTGTCCGAGCTCGAGGACCCCACGGTGTTCCTCGACGGGGGGGAACTGCTGCTCACGGTCGGCATGCAGCTGGCCGGCCGGGACGGCCCCGGGCGCGCCGAGGCGGCCCGCTCCTATGTGGCCCGGCTCGTGGCCGGCCGCGTCGCTGCCCTCGGGCTGGGCCTCGGATCGGGGCACAGCATGGTGCCCGACGAGCTGCGCACAGCGTGCGCTGAGGCTGGGCTGCCGCTGCTGACGGTTCCGCGCGAGTCGCCGTTCCTCGCCGTCTCCCGCGCGTACTGGGAGCTCGTCCGCCGCGGTGGCGAGGCCGAGCTCACCGCCCTGCTCGGGCTCCAGGTCGCCCTCACGCGGGCGGCCTCGAGGGACGACGCCGAGCCCGCCATCGTGCGCGAGCTCGCCCACGCGCTGGGCACCTGGGTGGCCTACCTGCCGGGCGACGGCAGGGCGGCCTCGTGCGCGGGGGCGGACGGCGCGACCGCGGCCCTCCTCGACGACCTGCGCCGGGAGGCGGCCGCGCTGCGCGCAGCGGGGCGGGGCGCCACCGCGACGGTGCAGCTTGCGGCGGGCCCGGCCGCGCTGTACCCCGTGGAGCCAGGTGCGGGCGCCTACCTCGCGGTGGGCCGCGGCGGGCAGCTCGCCCCCGCCGAGCGCCACCTGTTCCTCACCGCGTCGACCCTCCTGGCCCACCGGGCCGCGGGGCTGCGCCGGGCGGAGGAGGAGCGTGCCCGCGGTGACGGCATGCTCGTGGCCCTGGTCCTCTCCGGGCACGACGACGCCGCCCGTCTCCTCGCGGGGCAGATGGGCGCCGCGCTGCCCGAGTCGGTGTTCCTCGCGGTGCTGGTCCCGGGCGAGGAGCGGTACCGACTGCGGACCGGCGCGCTCGCCACCGAGGAGGGGGGCCTGCAGCACGTGCTCCTGGCAGCCGATGCGCCGAGGCCGTCGCTTCCCGACGGCGCGCACGGAGCCTGGGGCGGCCCGGTGCCGCTGCGGCGCGTGCGGGAGATCGCGGCCCAGGTGGCAGAGGCCGCCGGACATGCCCCCGCCGGGACGGTGGTCCGGGTGGGGCATGGGCTCGAGCTGCCCGCCGACGAGTGGGCGGAGGCGCTCGCGGGCGCGGGCGGGGAGCTATTGCCCACGGTGCGCGCCTATCTCAAGCACCGCGGCCACTGGGAGGCCACGGCGCGGGAGCTCGGTGTGCACCGCAACTCCGTGCGCCACCGGATGGCCCGCGCCGGGGAGCTGCTCGGCGTCGACGTCGACGACCCGGACGTGGCCGCGCACCTCTGGCTCGCCCTGCGGGCCTGAGCGTCCCGGCGCTCCGACCAGGTCCGGCCGGGCGGGGCGAAGGACCGTAGCCCGGAGCCCTGTGACGGAGAAGACTTGGCACAGGACGGCAACGGGCTGGGAGCGACCGTCCCGCAGTGCAATAGTTGAAGAGTCAACCAAATGGGTCGACGCCGGTTTCCCCGAGGAGCTGTCATGGCAAGCACCACTCCCGCCCCGGCCCGGGCCACGTTCCAAGGCAACGACAGGCTGCTCTTGGGCATCGTGCTCGGTGTCATCACCTTCTGGCTGTTCGCCGGCACCATGGGCACGGTCGCCCCCAACATCCTCGCCGACGTCAACGGCGCCTACTCGGACCCGGTCAAGAAGACGTGGGCCAACCCGCTGGTCTCCGTCGATGCGATGAACCTCGCCGTGTCCATCACCGCGCTGTTCTCGGGAATGTTCATCGTGGTCGCCGGAGGCCTCGCCGACCGGGTCGGCCGGGTGCGCATCGCGCTCATCGGCAACGGGCTGGGGATCCTGGGCTCGCTCCTCATCGTCTTCGCGGCCGGCCCCGCCGCACTGGCCCTCATGCTCGGCGGCCGCGCAGTCCAGGGCCTCTCCGCCGCCTGCATCATGCCGGCGACCATGGCGCTCGTGAAGGCCTACTGGGACGGCCCGGCCCGCCAGCGCGCCGTCTCGATGTGGTCCATCGGCTCTTGGGGCGGCTCCGGGCTTGCCGCGATCTTCGGCGGGTACATGGCCACGCTCGTGAACTGGCGCTGGATCTTCGTGGTCTCGATCGCCGTCTCCGTCATCGCGATCCTGCTCATGCGGGGAACGCCGGAGAGCAAGGTCGCCCAGACCGGGAAGTTCACCCTGGATGTGGCGGGCATCGGCGTCTTCATGGCCTCGATGCTCGCGCTCATGATCGTGCTGATCTTCGGGTCGAAGATCGGCTGGGGCTCGCCCGTCACCATCGTCCTGTTCATCGTCGCAGTCGTGGGGCTGTTCCTCCTCGTGCGGCTCGAACGGCGCGCTCCCAGGCCGTTCATCGACTTCGCGCTCTTCAGGAACCGGACGTTCACGGGCGCGACGCTGTCCAACTTCCTCCTCAACGGCACCATCGGCCTGCTCATCGTCACCCAGCAGCTCCTGCAGATCGGCGGCGGACTGAAGGCATCGGACGCCGGCCTCCTCACGCTCGGCTACGGCATCACGATCATCGCGTTCATCCGCCTCGGCGAGAAGCTGCTCCAGCGGTTCGGGCCCCGTCAGCCCATGATCTGGGGTTCGGCCATCGTGGGCGTCGCTGCCATCCTCCTCATGCCCACCAACCTCCTGCTCAGCGAGTACCGCTGGCTCGCCGTGGTCGCCTACATCCTCTTCGGCCTCGGCCTCGCCTTCTACGCCACCCCGTCGACTGATGCGGCGCTGGCCAACCTCCCGGCTGACCAGGCGGGCGCGGGCGCGGGCATCTACAAGATGGCGTCCTCGCTGGGCAGCGCAATCGGCGCCGCGGTCTCCCTGGCCCTGTTCACGGCCTTCAGCAGTTCCGGTGCCCAGTTCGTCGGCGACGTGCTCGTCAACCAGGGCCGCACCGACAACACGGCCGTCCGCGAGGCCGCCGTGATCGCGCTCGCCTTCAATCTCGTCATGGTGGTCATCGCGATCGTCTCGATCCTCGTGACGGTCCCGAAAGGCAGGGAACAGGCGGAGGGGTCAGACTAGGTCCTGCAAGGACCAGGCGGCACGAGAACTGCAGGAAGAGGAACACCATGGCATCGACCGAATCCGCGCGCACCATCCTGTCCGGCCAGGACGCACTCCGGGACTGGCAGGAGGAGCTGTACAGGGACTTCCACCGCCATCCCGAGCTGAGCCACCATGAGGAGCGCACCTCGGGGATCGTCGCCGAGCAGCTCTCCGGCCTCGGGTACGAGGTCCACTCCAAGGTGGGCGGCACCGGCGTCGTCGGAATCCTCGCGAACGGTGACGGACCCACCGTCCTGCTCCGCGCGGACATGGATGCCCTGCCGGTCAAGGAGGCGACCGGCCTCGACTACGCGAGCACCGCCGTCGCCACCGACGACGCCGGCAGCCAGACCCCGGTGATGCACGCGTGCGGACACGATGTCCACATCAGCACGCTCCTGGGCGCGGCGAGGCTGTTCGCCGAGCGGCGCGACACCTGGGCCGGGACGCTCATCGCGCTGTTCCAGCCCGCGGAGGAGCTCGGCGACGGCGCGAAGACGATGGTCGACGGCGGGCTCGCCAGCCTGATCCCCACGCCGGACGTCGCCCTCGCCCAGCACGTCCTCGTGCACCCGGCGGGCACGGTGGGCCCGCACCCGGGCCCGTTCCTGTCGATGGCGGACAGCGTCCGCATCACGCTCTACGGCCGCGGCAGCCACGGCTCGATGCCGCACCTGTCCATCGATCCTGCGGTGCTGGCCTCCATGGTCGTGGTGCGGCTCCAGAGCGTCGTGGCGCGCGAGGTCCAGCCCGGCGAGTTCGCCGTCCTCACGGTGGGCAGGATCGCGGTCGGCGCCAAGAGCAACATCATCGACGACCACGCCGTCCTCGAGCTCAACATCCGCACCTACAGCCAGCCCATCCGGGACCAGCTCCTGGCCGCGATCGAGCGGATCGCGAAGGCCGAGTCGGCCGCGTCGGGCTCGCCCAAGGAGCCGGAGATCGAGGTCTACAACAGCTACCCGCTCACGGACAACGACGCCGACGCGACCGCGAGGATCACCGCCGCGTTCGAGGACTTCTTCCCGGCCGGCACGGTCCAGGACTTCGGCCGCCAGACGGCCAGCGAGGACTTCAGCGACGTCCCCACCGCGCTCGGCGTGCCCTACACCTACTGGGGCGTTGGCGGAACCGACGCCGCGGTGTACGCGGCGGCCGAGGACGCCGGGACGGTCAGCTCGCTGCCCGCGAACCACTCGCCGATGTTCGCCCCCGTCCTGCAGCCGACGCTGTCCGCGGGGACCGCCGCGCTCGTGGTCGCGGCCTCGGCGTGGCTGGGCAGGGCCTGAGTCCCACCCACCGCCGCGACGCACGACGCCGGGGCCGCACCTTCCGGGGCGCGGCCCCGGTCCGCGACGGGGCAGGCAGCCGCTGCTAGGCAGCCGGTGTCCGGATGAGCTTCTTGTTCACGAACTCTTCCATCCCGAAGCGGCCCAGCTCTCGGCCTACACCGGAGCGCTTGACGCCGCCGAACGGGAGGTCCTCCTGGGAGTCGGCTACGGCGTTGATGAAGACCATTCCCGTCTCCAGCCGGTCGGCGAGGGCCTGTGCAGCCGAGACGTCAGGGCTGTACACCGATCCGCCGAGCCCGTACGGCGAGGAGTTCGCGAGCTCCACGGCCTCGTCGGCGTCCCGGACTCTGTAGACCACCGCCACGGGGCCGAAGAGTTCCTCGGAGTACGCCCGCATCTGAGGAGTGACGTCTGTGAGGACGGTGGGCTGGACGAACGCGCCGGGACCGTCGAGGAGCGCGCCGCCGGTGCGGAGGGTTGCGCCCTTGTCGACGGCATCGCGAACCTGCCCGATGAGCTCCTCCGCCGCGGCACGGGAAGAGACCGGGCCGAAGCGGGTGGCGCGGTCGAGGGGGTCGCCCGGGCTGATTGCCGCCATCCTGGCAGTGAACTTCTCCACGAACGCCTCGTAGAGTTCCTCGACCACGATGAAGCGCTTCGACGCCGTACAGGCCTGCCCGGCGTTGGACATGCGGCCGCCGACAGCATCCCGAACCGTTGCGTCCAGATCGTCCGTGGCGAGGACGATGAACGGGTCGGAGCCGCCGAGCTCGAGGACGAACTTCTTCAGGTTTCGCCCGGCCACCTCGGCGACAGCGGCACCGGCCCGCTCCGAGCCAGTGAGGGAGACGCCCTGCAGGCGGGGGTCCGCAATGAGATCGGCGATCTGGCCGTTGGTCGCGAAGAGGTTCTGGTAGACGCCCGGCGGGAGGCCCGCGTCGTCGAAGATCTCCTGGATGGCCAGCGCGGACTCCGGGCAGTTCCGCGCGTGCTTGAGGAGGATCGTATTGCCGAGCATGAGGTTCGGCGCCGCGAAGCGGGCCACCTGGTAGTAGGGGTAGTTCCACGGCATGATGCCGAGCAGCGGCCCGATCGGTGCCGAGCGGATGACTGCCTCGCCGCCGCCGCGCACCGAGAGGTGCTCGTCCGCCATGAAGGCCGGCCCGTGGTCCGCGTAGTAGTCATAGATGTCCGCGACGAGGCTGACCTCGCCCTCGCCCTGACGGACGGGCTTGCCCATCTCCCGGGCTATGGCCCGCGCCAGTTCGCTGGCGCGCTCGCGGTAGAGCGCGCCGACGCGGCGGAGCACGGCGCTGCGCTCGGCGGTGTCGGTGAGGCTCCACTTCTCGAAGGCGGCGTGGCTGGCGGCGGCCGCTGCGCAGACCGCATCGTCGGTGGCGGCGTCGAACTCGGCGGTGACCTCGCCGCTGGCAGGGGAGGTCGTACGGTAGTAGCTCATAGGCTTGAAACTAGAGCCCGCATCGCTAAAAATCTAGGTTTAGAGGATTTATTTTCCGGCGCTGTGGCGCCCCGACCCGAAGCAGGACCGTGCCCCCTTCGACCGCCTTCCAGTCCCAGATCTACCGGCCCCTGCCGGAGATGGAGCGCGCCGACTCGATCGTCGACCGGATCTCCACGGGAATCGTGCTCGGGATGCTCCGCGTGGGCGAGCGGCTGCCGGCCGAGGCTGAGCTGTCCGAGAAGTTCGGCGTCGCCGCCGCAACGCTGCGCGACGCGCTCGCCGAGTTGCGCGAGCAGGGAGTCGTCGAGACCCGCCGCGGGCGCAACGGCGGGACCTTCATCGTCAGGCCGCCCACGACGTCGGCGGAGGAGATGCGCACGCAGCTCACCGCCGCATCGATCGCAGATCTGCGCGACTTCGGCGACGAGCACGCGGCGGTCGCCGCTGAAACGGTCCGTCTCGCGTGCGAGCGGGCGGAGGCCTATGAGGTCGAGCGACTCCTCGAACTGGGCCGCGCTCTCGTCTTCTCCGATACCCCCCAAGGGCGTGCGCAGGCCGACAGCCGCTTCCACATTGAGCTGGCCGTCACCGCACAGTCGCCGAGGCTCACCTCCGCCGAGATCAGGCTGCAGGCGGAGTCGGTCCAGATCGTCTGGGCGCCACTGGCAGGCACCTTCGATGGCGAGCAGGCGACCGCGGAGCACCTCGCACTCGTGAGGGCCATCGCGGAGGACCGCCCGGACGACGCACAGCGACTTGTCAGACTGCACATCAGGCGTGCGGTCCACCACCTGATCGACATGAAGCTCGCGCTCGAGTACAGCTCCGGCGCATCCCTGGACGGTGCCCATGACTAGAACCGGAGACCCCATGACCCTTGCCCGAGGCGACGGAAGCGTGGCCGAGATCGCAGGCTGGTTCCGCCACGCCGCAGAGGAAGTAGCGGCCTTCGCTGACGCGGTCGCCGACGATCTGCAGGGCCGGCTCGGAATCCGTGACAGGGTCAGTCCCCGCGACCTGACGGGACTCGAAGGACTCTCGGGCGAGTTCCTTGCGACCCACCCGTTTGCCATCGCCGCGGGTGCGATCTTCTCACCGGAGGTGGTCTCCGATGGCGCGCGCGTCCTCGAATGGTGGGTAGCCCAGCCCGAGGGGCGGCCCAGCAAGCTCGTCCTGGACCTCACGCCCGGTGGTCCCCGCTACTACGACTACGAGAGGCTGCCCTTCTTCACGACCGCGCTGGCCACCGGCGAGCAGACCATCTGGGGCCCCTACGTCGACTACCTGGGATCGGACGAGTACATCCTCACCCACACGGCGCCGATCGCGGTCGGCCGCCGGCTCGCTGCAGTGGTGGGCTATGACATGCGGATCCGGGACCTGGAGTCCGCCATCATGCCGGCCCTGCGCGCGATCTCGGGCGACGCCGCCCTCCTGAACGCCTCCGGACGCGTGGTCGTGGGGAACTCCGGCCGCTATCTCGTGGGCGAGAGGGTGCGCGACGAGCCGCGGGATGCGGTCATCACACCGCTGGATGCGGCCGGGCTCGGTTTCAGCGTCCTCACCCAACGCTGAGGAAGCCTCGCCGCAGACCCCTGTGGAGACACAGAAGGAGCCGCCCTCGCGCCATGTGACTGGCACGACGGCGGCCCCTCGGCCCACCCGGGCCCGTCACGTCAGCGGAGCACGGGTTCCTCCGGCGGGGTGTCCTCGCCTGCCGTGACGCCGGCTCTGGCAGCCGCTTGGGCGGCGAAGACCCGGAAGAGGGCCCTCCGATCCTCCTCAGGTCCCTGCGGGTCCTCAGGATGCCACTGGAGGCCGACGACCCACGTGCGCCCCGGATGCTCAGTTCCCTCGACCACCCCGTCGTGGGCCCGTGCCGTGACCCGCAGCCCCGGCGCGACGAGTCCCACGGCCTGATGGTGTCCCGAGCGCACGACGGCCCGGGTGCGGCCGTAGATGCCGGCGACCTTGCTGCCCTCCGTCAGGCAGACTTCCTCGTCGAGGAAGAGCGGTTCTCCGGGTCCGCCCTTGTGCAGGTCCGATGGCACGAGATCGGGCACGAGGGTGCCGCCGAGTGCGACGTTGAGCAGCTGCGAGCCTCGGCACAGGGCCAAGAGCGGCTGGTCGGCGTCGAAGGACTGGCGCAGGAGGCCGATGCAGAAGACATCGGCGGCAGGGTCCACGCCGTACTCGTGGGGCACCGGGCCGGTGTGCCCGTAGAGGGACGAGTCGACGTCGCCGCCGCCGAGGAACAGGACGCCGTCGGCCCCGGCCACCCGCGACGGGGCGCCCGGGTCCCGCAGCGCGCTGTCCACGAGGAAGGGCGCCGCGCCCTGGTCCACGAGTTCCTGGAAGGCCGCGCGCGTGAAGGCCTCCATGATGGCGTGGGCCTCCGGTCCCATACCCGGGAACGTCATGGAGACGACCACGGCGATGCGCGGCGCGTCAGGCGCGAGGCGGTCCACGCCCTCGGGCATCACGTCTTCCCACCGGACGGCGAGCTGTCCGCCATTCATGCTGTCGCCACCGCGAAGTGGGAGCGCGACGCGCGTTCGGCAGCATGCTCGACTACCCACCGGAACAGCGCATGATCCGTCGCAGAGGCCGCCGCGAGGTCCTCCGGGTGCCACTGGACGGCCAGCACCTCGGCGCCGGGCAGCTCGAGCGCCTCGACCACCTCATCCTCGGCGTGGCCGGCGACGCGGAGTCCTTCCCCGAGGGCGCCCACCGCCTGATGGTGGTAGCTCGAGGCCTGGACCGCCAGGCAGCCGACCGCGGCGTGCAGGAGCGAGCCCTCCTGCACGCGGACGCGGTGCACCTCGCCCCGGTGCTGGACGCCGCTGGGCTCGAGGTGCTGCACGAGCGTGCCGCCGCGGCCCACGTTGAGCAGCTGCATGCCGCGGCAGATCGCGAGCAGGGGGACGTCCTGCCGGAGGCACGCCTCGATGATTCCGAGCTCGAACGCGTCCTGCCCCTCGTAATCGGCGGGTGCGTGCTCCGGGTGCGGCGCCTGCCCGTAGAGGGCCGGGCTGATGTCCGAGCCGCCGGGAAGCACCACGCCGTCCACGCGCCGCACCTGACCCGCTGGGCCGTCCGCGCTTGACGGGAACAGGATGACGGGCTCGCCGCCAGCCCGGTCGATCGAGCGGAGCACCTCGACAGCGACGGCCACGCCCGCGAAGCGGAGGCCCCGGATGTCTGCAGACCACATGCCCGGGACGCCGATGAGGGGACGCGCCGTCATGCCGGGACGCCTTGAGCGAGGGGGAAGGGCAGATGCGGCATCCACTCGGCCCAGACGGCACCGAGACGCCCGTCCCCGATCACGGCCGCGAGCGCACCATCGAGCCGCTCGCGCAGCAGCGGATTGTCCTTCGCCACGCCCACACCCCAACGGTTGCCGGTGCGGACGGTGAACGCCACGTCATAGGCCGGATCGTCGCCGAGTGGGACGGTCACGACGTCGTCGTCCACCATCGCGTCCACCTCGCCCTCGCGCAGGGCGCGGAGCATGTCTCCGAACACGTCCTCACCGGTGAAGGCGACGGGCGTCGCACCGTCGAACGTCACGGCCAGCCGCATGTTCGCGCTGCCCTCGATCGCCGCGACCCGGTAGCCGTCGAGTTCCCAGCGGCTGCGGGCTGGGTCGCCCTTGCGGACCAGGACAGTCTCGTCGAAGACCGCGTAGGGATCCGTGAAGTCGACCACGGCCTCACGCTCGGGGATGATCCCCTGGCCGCACCACACCGCATCGACACGGTGTTCGGCGACCGCCGCCAGCATGTCGTCCCACGCGAGGTACACCCACTGGATGGCCAGACCGAGTTCGCCGGCTACGAGCTCCGCGGCGGCCGGCTCGTAGCCGCGACGCACGCCATCCCGGTCCCGCAGACCGAACAGCGGCGGCGCGTCGGAGTCGATGCAGGCCAACTGCAGGACCCCGGGGACGAGGGTGCCGCCATCCGAGAGGTCCTTGAGGGGGGTCGCGCGGCTCACGGGATCGTCTCCCAGTACATCTCGCGGTCCCACTCAGTGATGGCGCCGCAGTACCGGGCCCACTCCTCCTGCTTGAGCTGCGTGTAGATCGCCACGAGATCGCCGGGCAGGCGGCCGGTGAGGGTCGTGTCCTCGACGAACGCCTCGATCGCGTCCCCCAGCGTGAGCGGGAGCTGGCCGCCGACTGCGGGCAGCCCCGAGCCGCCGTCGTCGGGCGCCCCTGGGTCGAGGCGGCGCTCGAGGCCGTCCTCCATCGCCGCGAGGATGAGGGTGTGCGAGAGGTACGGGTTCACTGCCGCATCCGGCACGCGGTACTCCATCCGCCCGTTGGCGGAGATCCGGACGAGGCAGCCGCGGGAGTCGAGGCCCCAGTTCGCGGTGCTCGGAGCGAACTGGCCGGCGTCCCAGAAGCGCTTGTAGGAGTTGACGGTGGAGGCCATGACGGCCATCGAGCCGCGCGCGTGGGCCAAGAGGCCGCCGATCGCGTGCTTCGCGGTCTCTGAGACGTGCAGTTCGACCCGACCGGCGTCCTCCGTGACGTTCGTGTCCCCGCTCCACAGGCTCAGGTTGTGGTGGCAGCCGTTGCCCATCTGGCCGTTGTAGGGCTTGGGCATGAAGCTCGCCGTGACGCCGAACTCGCGGGCCACCTGCTTGCAGATCTGGCGGTACGTCACGAGGCGGTCCGCGGTGTTCTCGATGCGGTCGTACATCCAGTTGAGCTCGATCTGGCCGTCGTCCTCGTAGTCGCCCTCGATCATGTCCAGGCCCATCGCCTGTGCGTAGGTGACGAGCTGCTTGTAGATGGGACGCATGCGTTCGAGGTTCTCCACCTGGTACGCCGGGCTCGATCCCGGCTTCTTGACGACCTCGAGGCCTGGGCCTTCCCACGTCATCTCCGGTTCCGTGCCCGAGCGGACCTCGTACCCCGTGCGCGCCGTGAACTCGGAGTGGGAGCGGATCAGCAGGGAACGCGTGTCGAGGGCGAGAACGCGGCCGCCGACCTCGGGCAGGTGCGGGGGCTCATAGGCCGTGCAGAAGATGCGGGCGACTGAGGTGTCCCACGGAAGGACGACGAACGTGTCCGGCTCGGGCAGGCCCCAGAACTCGCGTGCCTCGATCCCACCGCCGATCAGGTTTCCGTGGCGGTCGTTCTGCAGATCGGACAGGGCCGTGCGGTGGAACGCAATGCCCTTCTCGAGGTTGCGGCGGAAGTGGTGGGCAGGGACCATCTTGGCCACCATGCGCGAGCCGATGGTCGGGAGGGCGTAGTAGATGTACTCGACACCGGCGGCCTCGATCTTCTCACCGAGTTCGCGGACGGTCTCCGGGCGGAGGTTCCGCTCACGGTGCTCGGCAAAGGCATTGCGGTCGCCGAGGGCACCCTGGTGGGCGGCTGGGGCGATGTCCTGGAGGGTCATCTTCGGGCTCTTTCCGTCAGGCCCCGCGTCTGGGCGCGGGGCAGGGCTGGACTGTGGTGCCGCTCAGGCGGCAGGGGAGGGCACTGGTCAGACTGGGACCGGGCTCAGATCGTCGAGGACGGCCTGCCGGTATCGCAGGTGGCGGTCAGCGGGTACAGCGGCCGACACCACGCCGATGAGCCGGCCTGCGCGCCGGTAGGCGAGCGCGACCCCGTCCGCGGGCTGGGCGGGATCCCCTTCGAGGACCTCGACCTCGTCGGCAAGTCCGGGGCTCCCGACCCCCTGGATCCTCAGGCCGAACAGGTCGGTCCAGAAGGAGGGCAGAGGAGCGTCCGCCGCGGGCGGCTCGGCTCCGCGGAGCGCGGCGACCAGGGCCGGGGCGGCGATCTTGGCCGTGTCCGTGGGAGTGGCCCAGTGTTCGATCCGGCGGGCAGGGCCGTGCGTGATCCGGTCGGGGTAGCGGGCAACGTCCCCCACGGTGACGACGAGGCCGCCGAGCACGGCGCCGTGCTCGTCCTGGACCCGCATCGACGCGTCGCAGAGCACACCGTCGGAGAGGTCGAGTCCGTTGCCGTGGAGCCACTCGACGTTGGGGGCGGAGCCGACGGCCTCGACCACGACGTCTGCGCCGAGGACCGAGCCGTCCGACAGCCGGACACCGCCGCAGCGGGTGCCGCGGCCGCTCCCGAGGAACTCGGCGACCCGAGCGGAGGGGATGCATTCCACACCGCGGGAGCGCATGAGGTCCCGGACACCGGCGGAGAGGCGGCTGCCGACTGAACGCTCCATGGGTCCGCTCGACCCCTCCACCAGGGTGACCCGGCAGCCCAGCCCGACGGCGGTGGCCGCTACCTCGCACCCGATGAACCCCGCACCGACCACCACGGCCCGCGCACCGGGCACGAGTTCGGGGCGGAGGCCGAGCGTGTCATCGAGCGAGCGGACCACGTGGCGCCCGGCCAGCGGGCCAGGCGCGGGAACACGCGCTGGACGCAGGCCCGTCGCGACCACGAGGCCGTCGAATTCAAGGGCCGAGCCGTCGTCAAAGGTGACGGTGCGCCCGGGGAGGTCTGCCGCGACGGCGGCGGCCCCGAGCCGCCACGTGATCCCGGTGGCGCTGCGCCGGGGCCGGAACGCGAGGGCGGCATGCGCCTCCGCGGCGCTGCCCGCAGCCGCGAGCGCGGCCTTGGACAGCGGCGGCCGGTTGTACGGCATGTGGGCCTCATCGCCGGCGACGACGATGTCGCCCTCCCAGCCAGCGCTGCGGAGCTGCTCGGCCGCGCGGAGGCCGCCGAGGGATGCTCCGATGACGACGATGCGCCGCCGGGCTTCTTCAGTTTCCACGGCTAGTCCTTGAGGAAGATGGCCTGGAGCGGGCAGACGTCGATGGCCTCCTCGACTTCCTCCAGGAGCGCGTCGTCGAAGGTCTCCTCGTACTCGAGGATGCCGTCGGCGTTCATGCGGAAGATCTCCGGGGCAGCGATGGCGCACTGGCCATGGTTGTCGCAGAGAGAGCGGTCAACGGTGATGGAGGGCATGGTGCTTCCTTTCAAGATCAGGTCGGGACGGCGCCTTCAGGCGCGCTTGTCGAAGGCGACGGGGAGCCGGACGGGGCCGGTGTTGCCGGAGTCGGGCAGCCACTCGTCGCCGCCCGCCAACCGGATGTTCGTCATCCTGCGGGCCAGGAGCGGGAGCGCCTCGCTCATGTCCGCACGGGCCACAAAGTGGCCGAGGCAGTGGTGCACCCCGCCGCCGAAGCCGTAGTGCGGGGCGTGCTCGGCAAGCAGGTCGATCTCGGGGTTGGGGAATGCGCGGGGGTCCGTGCCCGAGGACTGCGTGAAGAGGTGCACCGTGGTGCCCTTGGCGATGGAGAGCCCTGCGAACTCGAAGTCCTCGATGGCCTCACGGGTGACCCACGTGACGGTCGGGTTGGTGCGCATGACCTCCTCGACCGCCTTCCCGCCCAGGTCCGGGCGCTCGGCGAGGAGCTCCCACTGCGCTGGGTTGCGGATGAAGGACTGCATCGCCAGGCCCAGCTGGTTGCGCGTGGTGTCCATGCCGCCGAAGATCAGCAGCACGAGGGCGTTGCGGAGCTCCTCGTCGCTGAGCCGGTCACCGTCACGGCTGGCGAGCACGAGGCGGCTCACGAAGTCCTCGCCCGGGCTGGCCTGGCGGTCGCGGATGAGCTCCTCGGCGTAGGCGTAGAGTTCGGCGACTGCGGCCTCGACTTTGTCGAGGTCGCGCTTGAAGGTCACGCCGAGCGCGAGGCCCACGGTCGAGGCCAGTCGGGCGATCGTGGGCCATTCTGACTCGGGGATGCCGAGCAGGATGGTCAGGACGCGGGTTGCATAGGGCTCTGCGAAGTCGCGCACGAACTCGCATTCGCCGGAGTCGATGAACGCGTCGACCAGCTCGTGGGCCAGCTCCTGGAAGCGGGGGACGAGCTCCTTGATGAGCTTCGGTGAGAATGCCGGATTGAGGAGGCGGCGGATGCGGTGGTGGTCCTCGCCTTCGAGGACCAGAAGATTCTTGGTCCACCAGTCGTAGAAGAGGCCGCCATGGACGCCGTTGTGCTCGGGCCACTTCTTGCTGCCCTGGGAGAGTTTGGGGCTCTTCAGCAGCGTGCTGACTTCTTGGTAGCGCAGGACGGCGATGCCGTAGTTGGTGCGTGCGTACCAGTTGGCCTCGCGGGCGGTACGGAGCTGCTCCGACTGCATGGCGAAGGTCGGGTCCGAGATGTCCAGGTAGGGCGCGTCGAGATGGGCGTCGATGCTCATGGCGGCATCCTTTCGGTGGTGCTGGGGTGGAGGGCGGTGCCGGCCGCGGCGCACGGGGCCGCGGCCGGCACGGATCAGGCGTGCGCGTCCGCTGCCGGAGCGTCCCCGCGGAGGTAGGGCTTCTTGATCGCCATGTAGATGGCTCCCACGGCAATCACTGCCACCGTGGAGATCAGGACGATCCAGTTCTGCCACCAGTCCACGTCGGGAGTGCGCGGCCAGGCCATGTTGACCATGCCGAGCACGCCCCAGACCAAGGCGAGCACGTTGACCGGGATGGCCCACCGGCCGAGGGCGAACTTGCCGGCAGGCTTCCAGCCCCGCAGCCGTGCCCTCAGTGCGGCGAGGACCACCATCTGGAATCCGAGGTACATGCCCATGGCGGCGAAGGAGATGATCGCAACGAGCGCGTCTGCCGAGAGCTTCGAGGCGAGCACGACCGCAGCCGGGAACAGCGCGGCGACGAGGAGCGAATACGGCGGAACGTGGCGCTTCTCGCTGAATTTTCCGAGGATTCCGCTGAAGGGCAGGATCCCGTCGCGGGCCATGGCGTAGGAGAGGCGGCTGGCCGCAGCCTGAAGGCTCAAGACGCAGGAGATGAAGGAGATGAGCACCACGCCGAGGACCACGTGGTAGCCGACGGGGCCGAATGCGTTCTCGAGCACAGTGCTCAGCGGATCCGCATCCTCGCCGGAGATGACCTTGCCGAGATCCGGCACGGCAAGGATGAGCGAGAAGCACACGAACATGGCTGCGGCGCCGCCGATGTAGATCGTGGTGCGCATCGCCTTCGGGATCGTGCGTCCAGGATTGGGGACTTCCTCGGCAACGTCGCCGCAGGCCTCGAACCCGTAGTACTGGAAGATGCCGATAAGGCCCGCGGCCGCGAAGGCGAAGAAGTAGTTCGAGCCGTTGCCTGCGCCGAAGGAGTTGAAGAGGACCGAGAGGTCCTGGTGCCGGTTGGCGACGAGGAGCCACACGCCCACGGCGACGGCGCCGCAGAGCTCGGCAATCAGGCCGATCATGGCTACGCGGTTGAGGATCTTGGTGCCCATGAGGTTGAGCACCGTGGCGAGGGCGATGAGGACCAGGGCTGCCGCAATCGTGGTGTCGACGTTCGACTCCATTCCGAGGAAGCCTGCCAGGTAGGGGCCAGCCCCGTAGGCGACGGATGCGATGGTGGTCAGGAGGGCGACGAGATAGACCCATCCGCTCATCCACGCCCACTTGCGGCCCCAGAGCCTGCGGGTCCATGGGTAGATGCCGCCCGCGACCGGGTAGTTCGAGACGACCTCACCGAAGATGAGCGCGACGAAGAGCTGTCCGAGTCCCACCACGACCAGCGACCAGAACATCGGTGGTCCGGCGATGCCGAGTGAGACGGAGAAGAGCGAGTAGATGCCGACAACCGGCGAGAGATAGGTGAAGCCGAGTGAGACGTTCCCCCAGAACGTCATCTCGCGCTTGAAGGTGGTGTCATAGGAATAGCCCAAGGACGCCAGGTGCGCGGTGTCCTCGTCGTGCTGCTCGAGCTGACCTGCGCCCGGAGCCTGCGGGGCAGGCTCAGCGGTGTCAGTTGTCACGGTGCCTCCTAGTGGGGCGGATAAGGGCTGGGGGTGTCCGGAACCACAGAGGCCTGTGACGCGAACCACAGGCTCCGGGTCTAAAAACTATAAACATGGATGATTTAGATTGGCAAGGGCCTCGGCGGGAGTGGCATCCCCAGCCTGTGCACGCCGACCCCGGCGGGACGCCCTTGGGCCGTAGGGCTCCTCCCGCAAGAGCGGGAGTCCCCTTTTCATCTGCAAACGCATGTTTTAGAGTGAGGTCGCACGGCCCTCGTTCCCACGCTCGCCGCCCCACGCCTGCGCATCCAAGACGGACCGCACAAGGTCGCGTCGCTCGCCAGTGCAGTTCATCCATCGCGCCTGCCCGCCCGCTCACGCATCCTGACGGGGCACTGTGATCGGCGCCACGCCGATCGCCCCGGATGGAACGGAGATCCGCATGCAGGCACCAGACAACTTGGCTGCGCCCACCCGACCAGAGGCGGAGGGGGGCGCGGACCGGACAACGGCGTCCGGCCGTGCGAGCCTCAGGCCGCGGCACCTGACGATGATCGCCCTGGGCGGCATCATCGGGGCGAGCCTCTTCGTGGGCTCCGGCTCGGTGATCCGCAGCGTGGGGCCGGCCGCCCTGCTCTCGTACGCGATCGGCGGGACGCTCGTGGTCCTCGTGATGCGCATGCTCGGCGAGATGTCCACGAACCGCCCGGTCGTCGGCTCCTTCATGGAGTACGCCCGGGAGGGGCTCGGCAACTGGGCCGGGTTCACGATCGGCTGGCTCTACTGGTACTTCTGGGTCGGCGTGGTCGCCTTCGAGGCGGTCGTCGTCGGCCGGATCTTCCACGAGTGGTTCCCGGCGGTGCCGGACTGGACGTTCGCGCTCGCCGGCATGCTCGTCTTCACGGCCACGAACCTGATGTCCCTGCGCTCCTTCGGGGAGACGGAGTTCTGGCTCGCATCGATCAAGGTGACCACCATCGTGGTGTTCCTCGGAGTCGGCGCGCTCTATGTCTTCGGCGTCATCCCCGGCTCCACCGGCTCGGTCGCCCACCTGGCGGACCACGGCTTCATGCCGCACGGCTGGACGGCGGTGTTCAACGGCGTCGCCGTCGTCATCTTCAGCTACTTCGGCACCGAGATCGTCACCATGGCCGCCGCCGAGTCCGACCAGCCCGCCCGCGCCGTGGCACGGTCGACCAACACGGTGGTCTGGCGCATCCTGCTCTTCTACGTCGGCTCGGTGGCGATCCTCCTCATGGTGGTCCCCTGGGACGAGCTCCCCGCCAAGGCCAGCCCGTTCGCGTTCGCCTTCGGCCGGTTCGGCCTCCCCGGCGCCGAGCAGGTCATGAACGCCGTGGTGCTCACCGCCGCGCTCTCTGTGCTCAATTCCGGCCTCTACTCGGGCTCGCGCATGCTGTTCGCCCTCGCGCGGCACGGCTACGCCCCGCGCTGGGTCGAGGACCGGAACGGGGCGGGTGTGCCGTGGAAGGCCATCCTCCTCTCCACGGTGGTGGGCTACGGGGCGATCGCCGCGAACTACGCCGCGCCCAGGGACGTCTTCGACTTCATCATGAACTCCGCCGGCTGCGTGGCCCTCTTCGTCTACGCCTTCGTGGCGCTCACGCAGTGGCGCCTGCGCAACCGGATGAGCGCCCAGGAGCGCGCCGGACTGACCCTGAAGATGTGGCTGCACCCGTGGCTCAACGCGGTGGTCCTGGCCGCGGTCGGGCTCATCGTGGTCCTCATGGCCCTCGACCCGGACGCCGCACCCCAGGTCTGGCTGAGCCTCGGCGCGCTCGCGCTGCTGCTGGTCGTGTACCCGTTCGTGCGGCGGCGGGCCAAGACCCGCTCAGCCGGCACCCGCTCGGCCGGCACCCGCTCGGCCGGTGCCGCGGCGCACGACGGCGAGTCGTCGCCGTCGGCGGCTCCGCCCGCCTGAGTGCCCGGCGGCCCCCTGGAGGAGGCCACCCTAGGCCGCGGCGGGGATCCTCCCGCCCAGGAGCCGGGTGGCCTCCTCTGCGGCCGCGAGCAGAGGTTCGACCCAGGACTCGCACACGTCCCGCGGCATCCGCGCGGTGGGGCCCATGACGCTGAGGGCGCCGAAGAGCTCGGTCTGGGGGCCGAAGATGGGCGCGGAGAGGCCGCTCGCGCTCGTGACGCGCTCGCCGATGGTGATGGCGTAGCCCTCGGCCCGCGTCTGCGCGACGGCCCGCTTGAGCTCGTCCGGGCTGGTGATCGTCTGGTCGGTGATCGCGCTCAGCCCGGATGCGTAGACCTCGTCTGCGAGCTGCGGGCTCCACGCGAGGAGGACCCGGCCCGCCGATCCGACGTGGAGCGGCATGATGCTCCCCACCTCGACTGCGCGCCGGAGAATGTGCCGGGTCTCCGCCAGTGCCACGCACACCCGCTGGCGCTCGGAGGCCCTGAAGACGCACACGGTCTCGGTGAGCTGGTCCCGGAGCCGCTGCAGCACGGGCGTGATGAGCTCGAGGTAGTCGAGGCCCTGGGTGGCGGGGGCGGCCCAGTGCGCGACCCGGAGGCCGACCCGGTACTTGTCGCCGTGCCGGTCCAGGAGCCCTTCCTGGGCCATGTTCGCCACGAGGCGCTGCACGGTCGAGTGCGGGATGCCGGTGACCGAACGGATCTCGGCCAGTCCTAGCTCAGGGCGCGCCAGCGAGAAGGAGCTCAGGATCGCCGTGATCTTCTTCAGCACCAGGAGCGGCGTCGCCCCGGTGTCGCGGTCGGTCATGGCTTGAGTGTAGGGGGACGCCGGGGGCCCGTCGATTCGGCCGCGAGGGGTTGAGCGTGATGCCGGTCACTGTTAGGGTCAGCCCATAATCTGAACTAGAACCCACGATGTGGTGGGCCCCGGGGGGAATGGGATGGATCAGCAGACTGCGCTCGACGAGTATGCCGTGGACCTCGAGGGCTGCTCGAAGGAGTTCACGGCCCCGGGGGGAGAGACCTACGTCGCGGTGCGCGACATCAGCCTCAAGGTCCGGCCCGGACGCTTCGTGTCCGTGGTCGGCCCCACCGGCTCGGGCAAGTCCACCATCCTGAACATGGCCGCAGGCCTCCTGGCCCCCTCGGAAGGGACCGCGAAGAGCTTCGGCCAGCCCGTCAAGGGCGTGAACCGGCGCGCGGCGTACATGTTCCAGCAGGACGCGCTCCTGCCGTGGAAGACGGTGGTCGACAACGTCAGCCTCGGGCTCACCATGGCCGGCGTCGGCAAGGCCGAGGCCCGGACCGAGGCGCAGAGGTGGCTCGAGAAGGTGGGGCTGAAGGACTTCGCCGACCGCTACCCCCACCAGCTCAGCGGCGGCATGCGCAAGCGCACCGCCGTCGCGCAGGCGTGGATCGTGAACCCGGACATCCTGCTCATGGACGAGCCGTTCTCAGCGCTGGACGTGCAGACCCGCCAGATCATGGAGAACGAGCTCCTGGCCCTCTGGCAGGAGTCCGGCAAGGCCGTCGTCTTCATCACCCACGACCTGGACGAGGCCATCGCCCTCTCCGACGAGGTCGTCATCCTCGGCGCGGGGCCGGGCAGCACCGTGGTGGGCTCGTACGAGATCACCATTCCCAGACCCAGGGACCTCCTCGAGATCCGCGACGACCCGCAGTTCATCGAGCTCCATCGGGAGATCTGGGGGCGGCTGCGCATCGAGGTCTCCAAGACGTACCAGACCTCGGCCCTGGGAGGGGGAGCGGAATGACCGTCGCCGACGTCAACCGGCAGGGGGCCGCACCCCGCAGCGAGTCCGCGCGGCAGCGCCGCGTCGCCCGCGGCCGTGCCCGGATGACCCCCGCCATGCGACTGCTCCAGCTGGGCCTGACCGTCGCGGTGCTCGCGGCATGGGAGGTGCTGGTCCGGGTCCACGTCATCGACGAGTTCTTCTTCCCGCGGCCGTCGGAGATCTTCTCCACGATGTGGCTCTGGATCTCCTCCGGCTACGTGTTCCCGCACCTGTGGGTCACCATCCAGGAGTCCCTGCTGGCCTTCATCGTCGGCGCCGCGGCCGGCCTGCTCCTCGGGTTCGCGCTCGCCCGGATCGGTTTCCTCGAGCGGCTGTTCCAGCCGTTCCTGCAGATGTTCAACGCCCTCCCGCGCGTGGTCCTCGCCCCGATCTTCCTCCTGTGGTTCGGCCTCGGCATCTGGTCCAAGGTCGCCTTCGGGTTCACTCTCGTGTTCTTCATCGTCTTCTTCAACACCCTCGAGGGCGTCAAGAGCGTCGACCGCGTGCTCATCGACAATGCCCGCATGCTGGGCGCCACCGAGCGCCAGCTCCTGCGGCATGTCTTCATCCCGAGCGCGCTCACGTGGATCTTCTCGAGCCTCCATATCAGCGTCGGCTTCGCGATCACGGGCGCCGTGGTCGGAGAGTACCTCGGCGCCTCGGCCGGCGTCGGCTATGCGATCGCCCAGGCCCAAGGCGTCTTCGACACCAAGGGCGTCTTCGCGGGGATGTTCATCCTCATGATCGTCGTCCTGATCGTCGATCTCGCGGTCAACCGCATCGAGCACCGGCTCCTGCGCTGGCGCCCCACCCAGTCCGCCTGACCCCAGCCTCCCCACCGACATCTCCGGAAGGACCACCTCCATGACCTCGTCTCCCGACCCGCACCAGAACCCGGCCGTCTCCGAGGGCTGGACCCGCCGCCGCGTCCTCTCGGTGGCAGGCATCACTGCCGCCGGCCTCGCGCTCGCTGCCTGCGGCGCGCCCTCCTCGGCGCCGCCGGGGCAGGCCGGCACGGGCGGGGCCTCCGGTGCGGCAGGCGGGGGTTCCGGCGCGAAGGTGATCATCGGCGTCGGCGGCCAGACCCTCCTGACGTACCTGCCGACGACCCTCGCCCAGCAGCTCGGCTACTACAAGGAGGAGGGCGTCGACGTCGAGCTCCAGGACCTCCAGGGCGGCTCGAAGGCCCTCACCGCGATGATCGGCGGCAGCACCCAGGTGACGAGCGGCTACTACGAGCACACCATCCAGATGCAGGCCAAGAACCAGAGCATCGAGGCCTTCGTCGACATGGGCCTCTCCTCCGGCCTCGCGCTGGTCGTGGCGCCCAAGAACGAGGGCTCCATCAAGGGCATCGCGGACCTGAAGGGCAAGAACGTCGGAGTGACCGCGCCCGGCTCGTCGACGGACATGTTCGTGAAGTACCTCCTCTCCAAGAACGGCTTCCAGCCCACGGACGCCGCCGTCTCCGCGATCGGGGCCGGCTCGAGCGCGGTGGCCGCGGTCCAGAACAACCAGGTCGACGCGGCGGTCATGCTCGAGCCGGACATCTCGGTCCTGGCCAAGCGGCTGGGGAAGGCGCCCGTCATCCTCCAGGACGTGCGGACGGTCGACGGGCTCAAGGCGGTCTTCGGCACCGAGTCGTGGCCGTCCGCCTGCCTGTACGCCAAGACGGACTGGATCTCGAAGAACCAGGACACCGTGGGCAAGCTCGCCAAGGCGATCGAGCGCACGCTCGAGTACATCAGCGAGCACTCGGGCCAGGAGATCGCGGCCAAGATGCCCGAGAAGTTCGCGGGCGGCGACAAGGTCCAGTACGCCAAGGTGATCGACGACCTCAAGAAGACCCTGAGCAAGGACGGCAAGTTCACCGAGGACGGCACCCAGGCGGTCCTCAAGACCCAGCGCGTGGCCAACCCGGAGATCGGGGACAAGGCCATCGACCTGAGCAAGACGTACACCAATGACTACGTCAAGGCCTGAGACGGGCTCGGTAGAGGCCCCCCGGGCGTTCGCGCCCCTCGCCGGGATCCGCGTCCTCGAACTCGGGAACTACATCGCCGCGCCCACGGCGGGCCGGCTCCTCGCCGACTTCGGTGCCGAGGTCATCAAGGTCGAGCGCCCGGGCACGGGGGACGAGCTGCGCAACTGGCGGCTCTACGAGGGCAGCACCTCGATGCTGTACCGCACCATCAACCGCAACAAGAAGTCGGTGGTCCTGGACCTGCGCTCGGAGACGGGGCGAGACCTGGTCCTCGACCTCGTGCGGCACTGCGACATCCTGCTCGAGAACTTCCGCCCGGGCACCCTCGAGCGGTGGGGGCTGGGACCCGAGGTCCTCAGCGCCGCCAACCCGGACCTGATCATCACCCGGCTCTCCGCCTACGGCCAGACCGGACCGATGTCGGACCGCCCAGGCTTCGCCGCCGTCGCCGAGGCCGTGGGAGGCTTCCGCGAACTCGTGGGCGATCCGGACAGGCCGCCCGTGCGGGTGGGGATCTCCATCGGAGACTCGATCGCGGGCCTCTACGCCGCCTTCGGGTCCATGATGCTGCTGTTCCAGCGCGAGCGCTCCCAGGGGGCCCGCGCGCCCCTCGCCGAGAGGGTCGTCGATGTGGCCCTCAACGAGGCCATCTTCTCGATGATGGAATCGCTCATCCCCGACTACGAGGCCTACGGCGTCCGCAGGACCCGCACCGGGGGCCGGATGGAGGGCATCGCCCCCAGCAACGCCTACGTGTGCGCGGGCGGCGGGAGCATCGTGATCGCGGGCAACGGCGACTCCATCTTCGCCCGGCTCATGCAGATCATCGGTCGTCCGGACCTCGCGGCGGACCCGGAGCTGGCCGGCAACGCCGGCCGCTGGGAGCGGCGGGACGAGCTCGACGCCGCGATCGGCGTCTGGACCGCAACCCTCCCGCCGGCGGAGGCGCTCGCCGTCCTCGACCGCGCCGGGGTGCCGTCCGGCCCGATCTACACCGCGGAGGACATCTGCGCCGACCCGCAGTACGCCGCCCGGCACATGATCCAGAAGTTCGACGTCTCCACGGGCGAGCGGACCATCCCCGACGTGGGCTTCCCGGGCATCGTGCCGGTCCTCGGAGAGGCCTCGCTCCCGGTCCGCTCCCTGGGCCCCGACCTCGGCGAGCACACCGAAGAGGTCTGCCGCGACCTGCTGGGCCGGTCCGAGGCGGAGATCCGCGCGGTCCTCCGCGCCGCGCAGGGGGTGACGGCATGAGCCACTCCTTCACCCCGGAGGCCAGGCTCCGCGACGTGACCCTCCGCGACGGGCTGCAGCTCACGGGCAAGGTCCTGCCCACCGACCGGAAGGTCGCGCTCGCCCGCCGGCTGCTCGCCCTGGGCGTGCCCGCACTGGAGATCGGCTCCCTCGCCCGCCCGGACAAGGTGCCGCCGATGGCCAACACGCTGGAGGTCGTCCGCGCCCTCACCGCCGAGGAGCTGGCCGCGTGCTGGCTCTGGGTGGCCACCCCCAAGCACGTGGAGCTCGCCCTGGAGGCGGGCGCCCGGAACCTGCAGTACTGCTTCTCGGCAAGCGATGCCCACAACCTGGCCAACATCGGGCGGACCACCGAGGGCAGCCTCGAGGCGATGCCGCGGGCCCTCGCCCTCGCCCGAGAGGCGGGGGCGTCCGTGGAACTGTGCATCGCGACCTCCTTCACCTGCCCCTTCGAGGGGCCCGTCCCGCCCGAGCGCGTCCTCGGCATCGCCAACGACCCCCGCACCGAGGGCGCCCAGGGCATCGTCATCTGCGACACCCTCGGCCAGGCCGTGCCCGCCCAGGTCGCGGACCTCGTCGCCCGAGTGGGGGAGGAGACCCCCGAGCGCGAGATCGTCTACCACGGGCACGACACGTGGGGCCTCGGCGTCGCCAACACGCTCGCCGCGATCCAGGCCGGTGCCGCCATGGTCGACGGCGCGCTGGGCGGCCTCGGCGGGTGCCCCTTCGCCCCCGGGGCGAGCGGCAACACCTCGAGCGAGGACATCCTCTTCGCGACGCGCCCGGAGTGGTTCACGCCCGCGACCCTCGCCGAGCTCGTCGGCATCTCCGAATCGCTCCTGGCCGACCTCGAGGAGCCGAACCGCTCCCGGGCGTCCCAGGGCGCCCGGTCGCGGGCCCTGGCCTTCGAATGGGTCATCGGCGTGCAGACGCACGACGGCGAGGCCTCGCCGTCGGCCTCCCCGCTCACCTGACCGCCCGCCTGACCGCGCCCCCGCCAGCATGGAAAAATGCTCCTGAGGCGAAGGGGGCCCATGGAATTTCTGCTGCTGGTGGTCGGCCTGCTGTTCGGGACGGTCCTCATCGTGGGGATCGGGGAGCGGATCCGCCTGCCCTATCCGATCCTCATGCTCGTGTTCTCGGCGCTCGCCGCGTCCCTGCCGTTCGTCCCGAACGTCCACATCGACCCCGAGCTGATCCTGCCGCTCTTCCTGCCGCCGCTGCTGTTCGCGGCGGCGCAGCGGTCCTCCTGGTCCGTGTTCAGGCTGCGCTGGCGCTCCCTCGTGCTCCTGGCGGTGCTGCTGGTCGCGGCGACGGTGGCGGCGGTCGCGGCGGTGACGTGGTGGCTGGTTCCTGCGGTCGGGCTGCCGCTCGCGCTGGCGCTCGGGGCGATCGTCGCCCCGCCGGACCCCGTGGCCGTCGAGGCGATCGCGGGCAAGGTCAGCATGCAGCGCCGGCTTCTGACGGTGCTCCAGACCGAGGGCCTGTTCAACGACGCGATGGCCATCGTGATCTTCCAGGCCGCGGTGTCCGCGACCGTCAGCCACGGCCGCGTGGGCTGGAGCGTGGTCCCGCAGTTCCTCGTGGGGGCCGCCGGTGCGGCGCTGCTCGGGTTCGCGGTGGCCTGGGTCGTCGGGACCCTCACCCGCTTCGTCCCCGACCTCGTGGCCCGCAGCGCCGCCTCGCTCGTGGCGCCGTACGCCGTATACCTGCTGGCGGAGCTGGTCCACTGCTCGGGGGTCGTCGCGGTGGTCGTGACCGCGGTCGAGCTCGGACGGCGGGCGCGGCCCCAGGATTCGGGGGAGCGGCTCACCCGCTCGGCCTTCTGGGACGTCCTCGAGCTGCTGACCACAGGGGTGGCGTTCGGGCTCGTGGGCATCGAGATGCGCTCGGTCATCGAGGCCGAGGGGGCGAACCTGCTGACCTTCGTCCCCGGGATCGTGGGGATCTGCGCGACCGTCATCGTCGTGCGCTTCGTGTGGATGTACGCGATGTACTGGATCGGCGGAGCCGAGCGGCGGGAGAAGACGCCCGGCTCGCTCAGGGAGGTGGTGGTCCTGACCTGGTGCGGCATGCGCGGCCTGGCCACCCTCGCGCTCGCGCTGGCTCTGCCGACCACGCTCGCGGACGGCTCCCCGACGCCGGGGCGCAACTTCGCCGTCGCGGCGGCGGCCTCGGTGCTCGTGGTCACGCTCGTGCTGCCCGGCCTGACCCTGCCCTGGCTCATGCGCGTGCTGCACCTTCCCGACGACCGCGCCGCCGAGCAGCGCGCGCAGCGGGCCCTCGCGCGCCGCGCCGAGCGGGTGGCGCTCGAGGCCCTGCGCACCTCGCCGGCGGCGCAGAAGCTCCCGGAGGGGCGCCGGCGGGCCCTGGCCCGGCGCATGTCCTCGCTCCACACGATCCTCCAGGCCGACTACGCAGAGGATCCCGAGAAGATGCGCCGGATCCAGGCCGTGCTCGCCGCGATGGAGCGCGCCCAGCGCGACGCCCTGGACGCGGCCCGGCGGGAGATGCTCGCGGCGCGCAACGAGCCCGGCAACGACCCCGAGCTGGTCGACCGTGTGCTGCGGCGCCTCGACCTGCGCACCGTCACCCTCGACCGCTGACCGGCGCTCCCCGCGCACGACGCCGGCCGGGCGCCTCCCGCGCCCGGCCCGCCGCACGCCGCGGTCCAGGCCAGGACCCGGTTCGGCCCTGCCCTCCACGGGTAGGCTCCATGACGTGACCGAGACCACGGGGACCGTCCGCCTGCCCGACCACCTCCGCCCGGTGACCTCGCCGCGCGCCCGGCCCGCCGCCGTCGTGCGCGGCCCCCGCTACCGGATCACCGTGCTGACCTCGCGCCTGCTGCGCCTCGAGTACTCCCCGGACGGGGAGTTCGAGGACCGCGCCTCGCAGGCGGTCCTGCACCGGGACCTGGAGCCGCCGGAGTTCACGGTCCTCGACGCGGACAGCCGGCTCGAGATCCTCACGGCGCACCTCCACCTCGTCTACGACAAGGGCCCTTTCGCCCCGCACGGGCTCTCGGTCAAGGTCCTGGGCGGGGTGAGCAACTACCACAGCGTCTGGCACTACGGCGAGGAAGGCGAGCGGAACCTCGGCGGCACCGCGCGCACCCTCGACGGAGTGGACGGCGCGTGCGAGCTCGAGCCCGGCCTGATGTCCCGCTACGGCTTCTCGGTCCTCGACGACAGCAGCACGCTCGTCTTCGACGACGACGGCTGGCTCGCTCCCCGCGCCCGGCCGGGTGCCGGCGCCGCAGCAGGCCACGGCGGCAGCGCCGCCGGGCGCGCGGACCTGTACTTCTTCGGCTACGGGCGCGACTACCGCGCCTGCCTGCGCGACTTCTACCGCATCTCCGGCCCCACCCCGCTCGTGCCCCGCTTCGCGCTCGGGAACTGGTGGAGCCGCTACCACCGGTACTCCGAGCAGGAGTACCGGGGCGTGGTCGAGCGCTTTGCAGCGGAGGAGGTCCCCCTCTCCGTCGCCGTCCTGGACATGGACTGGCACCTCACCGAGATCGATCCGGCGCACGGCTCGGGCTGGACCGGCTACACCTGGAACCGGGAGCTGTTCCCCGACCCGGAGGGCTTCGCCCGGTGGCTCCACGGCGGGGGCCTCGCGCTGACCCTCAACGTCCACCCCGCGGACGGGATCGCGGCCCACGAGGAGGCGTACGAGCGCACCGCACTGGCCCTCGGCCTCGACCCCGCCGCCGGGGAGTCGATCGCATTCGACCCGGCAGACCCGCAGTTCCTCGGCGCCTACCTGCGCGAGGTCCACCACCCGCTCGAGGAGGCGGGAGTGGACTTCTGGTGGCTCGACTGGCAGTCAGGACCGTACTCGCGCCTGCGCGGACTCGACCCGCTGTGGGTGCTGAACCACGTGCACTTCCTCGACTCGGCGCGCGGGGGCCGCCTGCCGCTGACCTTCTCCCGCTACGCCGGCCCCGGCAGCCACCGGTACCCGATCGGGTTCTCCGGGGACACGATCGTCACGTGGGAGTCCCTCGCGTTCCAGCCCTACTTCACGGCGACCGCCTCGAACGTCGGCTACGGCTGGTGGAGCCACGACATCGGCGGCCACATGGGCGGCTACAAGGACGACGACCTCGCCGCCCGATGGGTCCAGCTCGGTGTCTTCTCGCCGATCACCCGCCTGCACAGCTCGTCGATGCCGTTCACCGGGAAGGAGCCCTGGCGGTTCCGACCGGACGCGGAGGCGGCGATGGAGGAATTCCTGCGCCTGCGGCACCGGCTCGTGCCCTACCTCCACACGATGAACCACCGCGCCGCCGCCGAGGGACGGCCCCTCGTGGAGCCGCTCTACTACGAGCACCCCGAGGCTGCCGAGGCGTACGAGGCCCCCAACCAGTTCCTCTTCGGATCCGAGCTCATGGTCGCGCCGATCGTCACGCCCCGGGACCGGGCGCTCAACCGCGCAAGCGTCACGGCCTGGCTCCCGCCGGGGGACTGGTTCGACGTCTTCACGGGAACCCGCTACCGGGGCGCCCGGTGGGTGCGGATGTTCCGCACCCTCGAGTCGATCCCGGTCCTGGCCCGGGCCGGGGCGATCCTGCCGCTCGCCACCGGAGCGGTGGCAAACGGGACCGCCTGCCCGGAGCGGGTCGGCGTGCGCGTCTTCGGGGGCGCCTCCGGCGCGTTCGATCTCATCGAAGACGACGGCACCGGCGCCGCCGGGCTGCGCGAGCACCAGGTGCGGACCCCCATCGCGTTCGACTGGGAGGCAGGCAGCCTGCGGGTCGGGCCGGCGCGGGGCACCGCCGACGGCGTGCCGCGGACACGGGCCTGGGAGCTCGCCATCGAGGGGATCGCCCGCCCCGGCACCGTCCGCGTTGCGGCGGGCGGCCGGGAGCTGGACGCCGTGGCCGAGTACGACGAGCAGGCCGCGACCCTGCGCGTGACGGCCGAGGGAATCGACGCTGCCGAGGCCCTCACCGTCACGGCCGCCGGAGGCTTCAGCCTCGCGCCCAACCGGACCGTCCCCGCCGTCGAGCGTCTCCTGACCGACGTGCACGCGGAGTTCGCCGTCAAGGGCGAGGTCTACGCCCGGGCCGCCTCGGGCGCCCGTCCCGCCGCGTTCGTGGCCGCGCTCGCGGGCCTCGGACTCGACGACGGCCTCTTCGGCGCCCTCGTGGAGCTCATCCTCGCCGATGCGGGGTGAGGCCCTGCGCACGACGCCGGCCGCGCGCCTGCCGCGCCCGGCTCACCGCACGTCGCGGTGCAGGTCAGGCCGCGTGCCCGGGCCCTCGGAGCGCGGCGCGATCCACGGCCCGGTGCCCTCGGAGGGGTCGAGCACACCGTCCTCGACCCAGGTGAACTCCCCGTCCAGCACGCGGCGCGCGAGGCGCCGGTCGGCGTCGTCCGTGTTGTCCCACAGCGCCGCGAAGAGCGCCTCGACGCGCCGCCGCGCCTGCTCGCAGAACGCCTCGGCAAGGTCCCGGGCGCTCTCCGCCCCGTCCGCCCCCGTGGCCCGCAGGTGCTCGGACCAGGCGCAGACCGCGGCCATGGCGAAGAGCTCTGCGCCGATGTCCACGATCCGGCCGAGGAACGCCTGCCGGTGCTCGAGGGCGGCCTGCCAGCGGCCCATGCCGGCGAACGTGTGCCGGGCCAGGCGGCGGGAGGCCCGCTCGACGTAGCGGAGGTGCCTGGCGAGCGTGCCGAATCCGCGGTAGGCCCGCGGGTCGTTGCCCTCGCCGGCGAGGAGCCGGGGGAGCCACTTGGCGTAGAAGCCCGAGGCGTCCCTCGCGGCACGGACCTTCTCCGACAAGGTCGCGTCGGCGCGGGCGAGGTCGCCGGCGGCGGCGAGGTGGGCGTCCACGGCCTCGCGGGCGATCAGGAGGTGCATGATCTCGGTGGAGCCTTCGAAGATGCGGTTGATGCGGAGGTCGCGCAGGAGCTGCTCGGCCGGCACGGCCCGCTCGCCCCGGGCCCGCAGGGACTCGGCCGTCTCGTAGCCGCGGCCGCCACGGATCTGCACGAGTTCGTCGGCGACCGTGTAGGCCATCTCGGAGGACCAGAGCTTGGCGAGCGCCGCCTCGATGCGCACGTCCTTCATGCCCGCGTCCGCGAGCGCGGCGGAGACCTCGAAGACGGCCTCGAGCGCGAACGCGGTGGTGGCCATGAAGGCGATCTTCGTGGCGACGGCCTCGTGCTCGCCGATCGGGCGGCCCCACTGCACCCGGGCCGCCGACCAGCCGCGGGCGATCTTCAGGGACCACTTCGCCCCCGCGGCGCACATGGCCGGGATCGAGAGCCGGCCGGTGTTGAGGGTGGTGAGCGCGATCTTGAGGCCCTGCCCCTCGCGGCCCACGCGGTTGGCGGCGGCCACGCGGACCCCGTCGAAGCGGGTCACGCCGTTCTCCAGGCCCCTGAGTCCCATGAAGGAGTTGCGGTTCTCGACCGTGATCCCGGGGGTGTCCATCTCGACCACGAACGCGGTGATGCCGCCCTTGCCCGCAGGGACGTCCCCGGCCGCTCCGTGGGGCAGGACTGCGGCCATGATGACCACGAGTTCGGCGATCACCCCGTTGGTCGTCCACAGCTTGGACCCGTCCAGCACATAGCTGAGGCCGTCGTCGGAGAGCCGCGCGGTCGTGGTGAGCCGGGCTGGGTCCGAGCCGACGTCCGGTTCCGTGAGGAGGAAGGCGGTCACCGCGCCGGCCGCGCAGCGCGGGAGGAACTGCCGCTTCTGCTCCGCCGAGCCGAACATCTTCACCGGCTCGGGCACGCCGATGGACTGGTGCGCGGAGAGGAGCGCGCCGATCGAGGGGTGGAGGGAGCCCACGAGCATGAGCGCGCGCCCGTAGTAGGCGAGGGAGAGGCCGAGCCCGCCGTACTCGGCGGGGATCTTCATCCCGAAGGCGCCGATGTCCGCGAGGGAGCGGAGGTACTCGTCGGGGATGCGGTCCTCGGCCTCGATGCGGGCTCCGTCCATGGTCGCCAGCACGCTGCGGAGCCTGGCGAGGAACGCCTCGCCGCGCTCCGCGTCCTCCGGCGTGGGCTCGGGGACGGGGTGCATGAGGTCCCACTGGAAGTCGCCCAGATAGAGGGCCTTGGCGAAGCTCGGCCGCTCCCAGTCGGTCTGCCGGCTCGCCTCGGCGACGGCGCGGGATTCCTCCCAGCCGGGGGCCTTCCCCTCGACGGCGCTGGCCGTGGTGATGCTGGCCGCTTCGGCATTGGCTGCTTCAGCACTGGCGGGGTCGATGTCCGTGCTCATGGCGGTTCCCCTAGCGTCCGGGGGCCGCCGCGGGCCGGAGGCCCTTCAGCTGTGGATTCATCGTACGCCGCACTCCTACTGGCGGGTAAGGGGGCCGAAGGTCCCGTGGTGCGCGGCCCGGGGCGCGAGGATGTGCAGGAGACCGGCGGCCAGCTGCGCGAACTGGGACCGGGCTCTCGGCGCCCTCTGCACATCCGTGCATATGACGTGGATCACCCTTGCGGCCCGGGTGGGAGCTACCGGAGGGTAACTTGCAGCCCGCGGGCAAGGAAGCCCGCGGCCCGAGACACTGGAGGCCGCCGATGCGCCGAATCCACCTCACCGCCCTGCTCTCCGCCGCCCTGCTGGCCCTCGGCCTCGTCGCGGCGCCGGCCGCCCAGGCCGACTCGGTCTCGCCCGACCCGCCCGGGGCGAACGACTTCACGTGCAAGCCCTCTGCCGTGCACCCCTACCCCGTGGTCCTCGTCCCCGGCACGTTCGAGACGATGTACAAGAACTGGGCCCTGCTCTCGCCGGTCCTCAAGGACCAGGGCTACTGCGTCTTCTCCCTCAACTACGGCGTGGTCAACGGCGTGCCCGCGAGCGGGCCGGTTGCGGACTCCGCGGCCGAGCTCGGGCAGTTCGTCCAGTCCGTGCTCGGCGCGACCGGCGCGAAGCAGGTGGACCTCGTGGGGCACAGCCAGGGCGGCATGATGCCGCGCTACTACCTGGGTTTCCTCGGCGGGGCCAAGTACGTGCACCAGCTCATCGGCATCGCCCCGTCCAACCACGGGACGCAGGGCCTCATCGCCCCGTCTCCGGCCGGCATGGTCCTCGACACGACCGCCACGAGCACGGCGTGCCAGGCCTGCGCCGACCAGTACGCCGGGTCGGCCTTCATGGCCCAGCTCAACTCCATCGGCGACACCGTGGCGGGACCGGCGTACACCGTCATCTCCACGCGCTATGACGAGGTGGTCACCCCGTACACGTCCCAGGCGCTGGCGGGTCCGTCCAAGCAGGTCACCAACCTCGTGCTCCAGGACTACTGCCCGCTGGACACGATCGAGCACGACCAGTCGCCCAACGACCCGAACGTCTGGGCCCTCGTCTCCAACGCGCTCCTGCAGGCCGGCCCCGCGGACCCGTCCTACCGGCCGGTCTGCGCCTAGTCCGGGTCTGTGACCAGCCCCGTTCCGCGGCTGCGCACGACGCCGGCCCCGCGCCTACGGCTCCTCGCGAGCGGCGGGTGCGGGGCCGGCGTCGTCCGCCCCGCCTTCCGCGGGGCGGTGCGGACTGGTTGACTGGCGCCATGACTGAATCCTCCTCCGCAGAGTCCCGCGTGGTGAGCGCCGAGCGCGCCATCGCGGCCCCCAGCGCCGCCATCTTCGACCTCATCGCCGATCCGGCCGCCCAGCCCCGCTGGGACGGCAACGACAACCTCGGCGAGGCCGCCGCCGGACAGCGTGTCACGGGCGTGGGCGATGTCTTCCGGATGACCCTGACCAAGGGGGCGGTTCGCGAGAACCACGTCGTGGAGTTCGAGGAGGGCCGCCGCATCGCATGGATGCCGGCCGAGGAGGGCAAGGCGCCGATCGGCCAGCTGTGGCGCTGGGAGCTCGAGCCGCAGGGGGAGGGACGCACGCTGGTGCGGCATACCTACGACTGGACCCGGCTCGAGGACCCGCAGCGCCTTCCCCGTGCCCGTGCCACCACGGCGGAGAAGCTCCGGGCCTCGATCGACCGGCTGGCCGAGCTCGTCGAGGGCGCCTAGGGCCGCCGTTCCAGAGCACCGCAGGGGACCACGCCCGGTGGGCGTGGTCCCCTGCGTCACGTGCGGGGCCGGATCAGACGGCCGGGAGGAACTTCAGCGCCGAGTTCCACTGGTACTCGGGGAGCGACTCGTTGGCCGAGAGCAGGATGTTCAGGAAGCCGGTCTGCTCCAGCTGCTGGGCGCGGCGGAGCGGGCCGACCACGACGGCGTTGAGGCTCGCCGCGGAGACGAAGTCGGCGACGGCTCCGACGGCGGCCTCGTCGTCCCCTGCGATGAGCACGTCCAGCTCCTGGCCGGACACGGCGCCCGAGACGAGCGTCCCGCCGAAGGTCGTGTTGAAGGCCTTGACGACCTTGGCCGGAGTCAGCTTCTGGATCTCCTCGGCGGCCGAGGTGCCCGCCGCGACCGCGAGGCCGTCGAAGGTCGAGAAGTCGACCGGGTTGGTGATGTCCACGTAGACCTTGCCGGTCAGGGCGTCGCCGTACTGGGCCGCGATCGCCTTCGAGGCGTCGAAGTACACGGCGGGGATCACGATGGCGCCCGTGACCTCGTCGCCGAGCACGCCCGTGGTGACGGTGCCGCCGAGCTCGGAGGCGAGGGCCTCAGCCTTGGCCTTGTCCTCGTGGGCGAGGAGCTGGACGCTCTTGCCCGCCGCGACCGCGCGGGAGGCGATGCCGCGGGCCATGCTGCCGGTTCCGATGATGGTGATGTCACTCATACTGGTCTTCTTTCCAAAGAGGCGGGATAGGAAGCTCATGGGGGGCTTTCGTCGTCACGCTGGCCCTTCCGGGCCCTTACTTGAAGCTACAACTAAAGAGTAGGCCGATCTATTCCATGCGGTCAACGCCCGCGCCGTTGCGTTGACATGTAGGAATTTTCCTACATATGGTAGGACGGTGCCTCGCCAGAGCCGGGAGACCCCCACCGACCACGTGTTCGCGGCCCTCGCGCACCCGGTGCGGAGAGACCTCCTGGCCGCACTGCTCGAGGGGGCGCAGACGGCGCAGGCGCTCGCGGACCGGTACGAGATGGCCCGCCCGAGCGTCGCCGAGCACCTCAGGGTGCTGCGCGGCGTCGGCCTCGTCGCCGAGCGCCAGGCGGGCCGGAACCGCTACTACTCGCTCACGCCGGAGCCCCTCGCCCTGCTGCGGGCCTGGCTGGAGCCCTACGAGGACTTCTGGCGCGGCCGCATCCCGCGGCTCGCCGCACTCCTGGAGAAAGAGGAACCATGACGGACGCCACCGCTGACCGCACCCTGGTCCGCGTCGAGGACTTCCTGCCGCAGCAGCCCGCCGCTGTGTGGGACGCCCTCACCACGCCGGACCTGCTCGCCCAGTGGCTCATGCCCAACGACTTCGCCCCCGCGGTGGGCCACCGCTTCCACTTCCGCACCGAGCCGATCCCGGCCGCGCGCTTCTCCGGGGTCATCGCGTGCGAGGTCCTCGAGCTCCGCGAGCCGGAGCTGCTCGTCATCTCCTGGGCGGACGAGGGGGAGGGGAACGACATGGACACGACCGTCACCTTCCGCCTCGGGGCGCACGACGGCGGCACGCGCCTCACGATCGTCCAGGCCGGCTACCGCCCGGACCACCCGGGGGACCAGATGGCGCGTACGATCATGGGCGGCGGCTGGGCCGGCCGCATCCTCGGCCGGCTCAAGGAGGTGCTCGGCGCAGCGGCCTGATTTGCGGCACCCGCGCGCGGCGCCTAGTATTTAACGCTGTCGTATGCAGTGGTTTCCACTATCGGCACTGAAGTCACCGTCAAACCGCGGCGAGGGAACTTCGGCTGGCTCTCACCCCGCCTGGTTCACCCTCCGGAAAGCTGCAGGCGAACGGTGCATCGAGGTGGCGGGACGCTCATGCGGAACGCCATTTTTACTGCAACTGTTTGACTACACCTTGGAGGAGCGAACATGGCAGCGCATTGCCAGGTGACCGGGGCATCGCCCTCGTTCGGTCACAGCATTTCCCACTCGCACCGCCGCACCAAGCGTCGGTTCGACCCCAACATCCAGAAGAAGCGCTACTGGGTCCCGTCCCTGCGCCGCAACGTCACCCTGACGGTGTCGGCCCGTGGCATCAAGACCATCGACGTCCGCGGCATTGACGCGGTCGTCTCCGAGCTGCTTGCGAAGGGTGTGAAGCTCTGATGGCCAAGAAGGACAAGGACGCTCGTCCCATCATCAAGCTCAAGTCCACGGCGGGCACCGGGTACACCTACGTGACCCGCAAGAACCGCCGCAACGACCCCGACCGTCTGGTCATGAAGAAGTACGACCCGGTCGTCCGCAAGCACGTCGACTTCCGAGAGGAGCGCTAAACATGGCCAAGAAGTCCAAGATTGCCCGCAACGAGCAGCGCAAGGCCATCGTTGAGCACTACGCCGCGAAGCGCGCCGAGCTGAAGAAGACCCTCGTCGACGAGAACGCGACGGACGAGGCCCGCGAGGCCGCCCGCCTCGGTCTCCAGAAGCTCCCGCGCAACGCCTCGCCGGTGCGCCTGCGCAACCGCGACCAGATCGACGGCCGCCCCCGCGGCACGTTCCAGAAGTTCGGCATCTCGCGCGTCCGTTTCCGCGAGATGGCCCACAAGGGCGAGCTTCCTGGCGTCACCAAGTCGTCCTGGTAGGAACTCCGCCATCTTGGCGAAGGCCTGACCCGTCCGAAGGGCGGCACCCCCCACAGGGGTGCCGCCCTTCGGCGTTCTCGGGTTCGGTCGGCTTACGACCAGAGGGCCGGCGCCGGCGACACGCCCGGGATGCAGCCGATTTGCCCGGTGCGGGCGCCGCCGGTAATGTCTTCGGAGTCGTCAGGGGTTGCCGCGGAAACGCGGAGGACACAGACGGCCAAACCCCACCAGAAGAAACCGGAAACGGAAGCGATCAGTCGCGGCCGGAAACACGGTTCGGAGGGCTTTCCACGAAGTGAATCCGCAACAAGCGGATTTGCACCGGGAAAGACGCTCTGGTAGGTTAGAGAAGTTGCTCCGGGAGGGCCTGGCCGGTTGGTTGGTCTGGTTGTTACCGGGTGC
>NZ_BAAGSN010000003.1:0-2030 GCF_054782415.1 Sinomonas soli
GTCAAGGACCCCCAAAACGGCCATATCCGGGCCCGAAACCCCGCCTCAGGCGACCGCGCCTGGGAACCCGCGGAGGCGCCCCAGGCCCGGCTGCGTCGTCCCCCCAGTCCTCGAAGGCGCCCGCCGTTCACCGAAACGGCTCGTCGCAGCGCCGTCCCGGCCCCTCCCGGGAAGAGCGAAGGGCCGGCACCACCACCCGATCTGGGGTGAGGTGCCGGCCCTTCCGGCCATCCAGGGGTGACTCAGGTGAGCGCGTGCACGGCGTCCACGACAGGCAGGACGACGTCCTCCCACGCCTCCCACGAGTGCAGCCGCGGCCCCGGGGTGCCCTGGTTGTAGGGCTGGTCGAAGACCACCTGGGTCCATTCGGGGGTGCGGGCGCCGGTGATGACCGGCTTGTCGTCGACGAGGACAGCCCCGTGCACGAGGGTCTTGTCCAGGGTCAGGATGGTCCGCTGCGCCCACTTGGGCCCGAAGTGCTCCTGCACGCTGGCGAGCTTCTCGGAGGTGCAGGTCGCGTGCGTGGGGAACGGGGCCGAGCACAGGAACGGGGCCAGGCCGGCGGCCTCCATCGCCTCGAGCGCGTCCAGGGCGCCGGGCATCGGCTGCAGGTCCCGGTACAGGCCGGGGGCGTCCATGGCGCGGCGGAGGATGTCGCGGTCGCCGGTGGGGCCGCAGAGCATGTCCCAGGTGTGCTGGTCGCCGGGGCGGATGACGGGGAAGGCCGGGTCGAGCTCGAGGTGCTTGGCGTTCAGCCCGGTCATCCAGTCGAAGAGGACGCCGTCCATGTCGACCAGGACCACGCGCGGGGCAAGGGCAGTGTTCATGGGTCCCATGTGTGCGGGGGACTCGATCGTCATCGTCATGGGCGAACCCTAGGCCCGGGCACCGACAGAACAGCGCCCAAGGGCGGCCCCATCGTCGGGCGCGGGCGCACAGCCCACGTCGGGCCCCGACAACTGCCCGGCTTCTCGACCGGGCGCTGAACGAGGCCTCCGAAGGAGCGGTGTGGCGCCGCGGCAGAGTACGTTCAGCGCATGACTCTTGAACGCTGGGAGCGCGTGTCCGAATGGCCCATGATCGGGGCGGCACTGGTCTTCCTCGCCGCGTACTCGGTGCAGGTCATCGCCGACCTGCCGGCGAGCATGAGCGCGGTGCCGGAGGACCTGATCTGGGCCACGTGGGCGGTGTTCGGCATCGACTACCTCGCGAAGCTGTGGCTGGCGCCGAGCCGCGGGAGGTGGTTCCTGTGGCACCTGCACGAACTGGTCATCCTCACGCTGCCCGCGCTGAGGCCGCTGCGGCTCCTGCGACTGGTGACGGTGCTGCACGTGTTCCGCAGCCGCGCCGGGGCGGCGCTGCGCGGAAGGCTCCTCACCTACGTCGTGGGCTCGGCCGCGATGCTCCTGTACTGCGGGGCCCTGGCTGTGCTTGACGCCGAGGAGAACACCCCGGGCGCCAACATCCGGACGTTCCCGGATGCGCTCTGGTGGGCGTTCACGACGGTGACGACAGTCGGCTACGGGGACCGTTACCCGGTCACCGACGTCGGACGCGTCGCAGCCGTTGTCCTCATGCTCGCCGGGATCGCCGTGCTCGGTGTGGTGACGGCGTCCATCGCCTCGTGGCTCGTGGAGGCGGTCGCGAAGGAGACCGCCCAGCGCACCGCCGTGGCGGTGGGGGAGGCCGTCGAAGCTGCGGATGTGCCTCTCGAAGAGCAGATGAAGGCCCTCATTGCGGAGGTGGAGCGACTCGGCGCGGCCATTGCGGCGAAGAACGGGGAGCGGGCCGGCGGCACGTCAGACGTGTGAGGCGCAAGCCGACACAGAACAGCGCCCCACCCGCCGTGGGTGGGGCGCTGCCGTGGGGGTGGTCAGGCGGCGAGCTCCTCGTAGGGGACGACGCGCTCGACGGTGCCGCCGAGGACCCCGGTCAGCCAGTTCCGGTACGGGTCGAAGCCGGGGTCGTCGGTGGCCCACACGGCGCCCTCCTGGGCGACCTTGAGGACGACCGGGGCCTCCGGGTCCTGC